>BBBL01000075.1 GCA_001311545.1 Thermus kawarayensis JCM 12314
CGCGGCCCAGCTACGTCCTGGGCGGGCGGGCCATGCGGGTCCTGGGGAGCCCGGAGGAGCTCCGGCGCTACCTGGAAGAGGTCTACGAGCCCCTGCAGGAGAGGCCCTCCATCCTCCTGGACCGCTACCTGGAAGGCGCCGTGGAACTGGACGTGGACGCCCTTTCCGACGGGGAGGAGGTGATGGTGGCCGGGGTGATGGAGCACGTGGAGCGGGCCGGGGTCCACTCCGGGGACTCGGCCACCGTCCTCCCCCCGGTGCACGTGCCGGGAAGGCCCTGGAGAAGGTGCGGGACTACACCCGCCGCCTGGCCCTGGCCCTGGGGGTGCGGGGGCTTCTCAACGTCCAGTACGCCGTCTTAGGGGAGGAGGTCTACGTCCTCGAGGCCAACCCCCGCGCAAGCCGCACCGTGCCCTTCGTCTCCAAAGCCATCGGGATCCCCCTGGCCAAGCTCGCCGCCAAGATCGCCCTGGGCAAGCGCTTGCGGGAGCTTGGGGTGCGGGACCTGGACCCCACCCCGCCCTACTACGCCGTGAAGGAGGTGGTCATCCCCTGGCTCAAGTTCCCCGGGGTCATCCCCGTCCTGGGGCCGGAGATGCGCTCCACCGGGGAGAGCATGGGGGTAGACCCCGACCCCTACCTGGCCTACTACAAGGCGGAGCTGGGGGCCGGGCAGAGGCTTCCCCTCTCGGGCCGGGTGCGGTTCCTCGGGGAGGGCCTGGAGGAGCTTAAGGCCCTCTACCGGGAGGCGGGCTTCCTCCTCACCGAGGGAGAGGACTACGACCTCCTGGTAAGCCTCCTCCCCCACCCCGAGCTCCGCCGGGCGGTGGAGCGGGGCCTGCCCTTCATCACCACCCGGGAAGGGGCCTGGTGGAGCCTGAAGGCCATCCTGCGGGCCCGGGAAAAGCCCCTTTCCGTCCAAAGCCTCCAGGGGTGGCACCGGGTGTACAATGGGGGCCAATGAAGCTGGTCATCGCCATCGTCCAGGACACGGACGCCCCCGGCCTCACCAAGGCCCTCCTGGAGCGGGGCCTCCAGTCCACCAAGCTGGCCTCCACCGGGGGGTTCCTCCGGGAGGGGAACACCACCCTCCTCATCGGCCTCGAGGACGACCGGGTCCCCGAGGTGCTGGACCTCATCCGGGAGAAGTGCCGCACCCGCACCCGCCTGGTGACCCGGGGCCTGCCCCTCTCCGAGGCCCCCGATCCCTTCCTGGCCCAGCCCGTGGAGGTGCAGGTGGGGGGGCGGTGGTCTTCGTCCTGCCGGTGGAGGGCTTCTTCAAGGTATGAGGGCCTCCCCTCCGGGCCGGGCGCTGGACTACCCGGGGCCCGCCCGCTAAAGTGGGCGGGGTGGAAGGCGCGCTCTTCCTCCTCAAAGACGCCAAGGGCCGGGCCTTCCTGGTGCGCCTCCGGCCCGGGGGGGTGTTCCACCACCACCGGGGGACGGTGCCCCACGAGGCCATCTGGGAGGCGGGCCCCGGGGGCAGGGTGGCCACCCACCTGGGGGAGGTGCTTTCCGTGCACCGCCCTACCCTGGAGGAATACGTCCTGCACATGAAGAGGAGCGCCACCCCCACCTACCCCAAGGACGCCAGCGCCATGGTGGCCCTCCTGGACCTGGCCCCGGGGATGCGGGTCCTGGAGGCGGGCACGGGCTCGGGGGGGCTCACCCTCTTCCTGGCCCGGGCGGTGGGGCGGGAGGGCCTGGTGGACACCTACGAGAAGCGTCCCCACCACCTTGAGCAGGCGGTGGAGAACATCCGGGCCTTCTGGAAGGTGGACAACATCCGCTTCCACCAGGGCGGCCTGGAGGAGGCCGAGCTTCCCCCGGAGGCCTACCACGGGGTGGCCCTGGACCTCATGGAGCCCTGGAAGGTCCTCGGGAAGGCCGCGGAGGCCCTCCTCCCGGACCGCTTCTTGGTGGCCTACCTCCCCAACATCACCCAGGTCCTGGAGACCCTGAGGGAGGCGGAGGGGCTCCCCTTGAGGCTGGAGCGGGTGCTGGAGGTGGGCTGGCGGGAATGGGAGATCCGCCTTCCCGTGGCCCACCCCCGCTTCCAGCAGGTGGGGCACACCGCCTTCCTCCTCGCCTTCAGAAAATGGAAGGTCTCCTGATCCACGCCCTCCTGAGGGAGCTCGCCAAAGAGCTCCCCGCCCAGAACCTGGGACTGGCCTTCCCCGAGGAGGGACCGTGGCCCTCCTCCTCAAGGGGAAGACGGGGCGCATCTTCAACCTGGTCCTCCACTACCGCCCCCCCACCCCGGGCCTGGCCCTGGAGGAGGGCACCCTCCTGGGGGAGCCCAAGACCCCCTTCCAGAGGCAGCTCCAGGCCCGGGTCAAGGGGCCCCTGGCGGAGGCTAGGCAGCTCAAGCTGGACCGGGTGGCCCTCTTCCGCTTCGCCGGGGAAAGGGGCTTCGTGGACACCCCCCCTTCTGTCCTGGTCCTGGAGGCCACCGGCAGGAACGCCAACCTCCTCCTCCTGGACGAGGAGGGGAGGATCCTCGGGGTGGACCGGGTCATCACCCAGGAGGTGAACCGCTACCGGGAGCTCAAGCCCGGCCTCCCCTACACCCCCCCGCCCCCCTACGAGAAGCTGGACCCCAGGACGCTGACGGAGGAGGACCTCCGGGTGCTTTTGGGAAAGCCCCTAAAAGAAGTGGTCCGCCACGTGGACGGCATCGGGAAGGAGCTCCTCCTGGAGCTCTCCAAGCGGGCGGGCCTCACCCCGGAGGCCCCCTTGGACGAGGCAGGGGTGGGGCGGGTCTTCCGGGCCCTGAGGAGCCTGGTGGAGGACCCCTCCTGGCGCGCGGAGCTTTCCGAGGAGCTGAGGCGGCGCCTCGCCGAGGAGGAGAAGGAGGCCCTGAGGAAACCCCTCCTCGAGGCCCTGGAGAGGGAGAGGAGAACCCTCCTCGCCCGCCTGGCGGACTACCACAGGGCCCTGGAGCGTCTGGAGGAGGCGGAGGGCCTCCGGCGAAGGGCCGACCTCCTCCTGGCCCGGCTCAAGGAGGTGCCCAGGGGGAAGGAGAGCGTGGTCCTGGAGGGCTTTGACGGAAGCCCCGTGGAAATCCCCCTGGACCCCGCCCTCACCCCCCAGGAGAACGCCCAGAAGCTCTACCAGCGGGCGAGGCGCCTGGAGGAGCTGGCGGAGAGGGCCCTGGACCTCATCCCCAGGACCGAGGCCCGGGTGAGGGCCCTGGAGGAGGAGATGGCCCGGGTGCGGGAGGCTTCCTGGGAGGAGCTTTCCCGCCTCTCCCAAAGGACCAGGAAAAAGGAGGCCAGGCTGGGCCTCCGCTACACCTCCCCCTCCGGCTTCCCCGTGCTGGTGGGCCGGAACGCCAAGGAGAACGACCTCCTCACCCGGCTCGCCCACTCGGAGGACCTCTGGTTCCACGCCCAAGGGGTGCCGGGAAGCCACGTGATCCTGAAAGCCGAGGGGAGAAGCCCTCCCCTGGAGGACCTCCTCTTCGCCGCCAGGCTCGCCGCCTACCACTCCAAGGCGCGGGGGGAAAGGCAGGTGGCGGTGGACTACACCCGCAAGAAGCACGTCTGGCGGCCGAGGAAGGCCCCCCCGGGCCAGGTGCTCTACACCCAGGCCAAGACCCTCTTCGTGGAGGGCACGCTTCCCACGGAGGCCCCGGAGGAGTAAACTCGGGCTTCGTGAGGCGCGTGATGTTCCACGCCAAGATCCACCGGGCCACCGTGACCCAGGCCGACCTCCACTACGTGGGCTCGGTGACCGTGGACCAGGAGCTTCTGGAGCCGCCGGGATCCTGCCCTTTGAGCAGGTAGACGTCTACGACATCACCAACGGGGCCCGGCTCACCACCTACGCCCTCCCCGGGGAGCGGGGCTCGGGGGAGGTGAGGATCAACGGGGCCGCCGCCCACCTGGTACGGCCGGGGGACCTGGTGATCCTGGTGGCCTACGGGGTCTTTGAGGAGGAGGAGGCGAGGCACCTCAGGCCCACCGTGGTGCTGGTGGACGAGAGGAACCGTATCCTCGAGGTGCGCAAAGGGTGAGGCGCCTAAGGCTCTACCTGGAGCTTCTCCGCTTTGAGCACACCCTCTTCGCCCTGCCCTTCGCCTACGCGGGGATGCTCCTGGCGGCGGAGGGGTGGCCGGGGTGGCCCACCTTCCTCCTGGTCACCCTGGCATGGTGGGGGCCAGGACCATGGCCATGGCCCTGAACCGCCTCATAGACTGGCGCATAGACGCCTGAACCCCCGCACCCGGAACCGCCACCTGCCCAAGGGCCTGGTGAAGCCCTGGGAAACCCTGCTCCTCGCCCTCTTCGGCCTCGGCCTCTTGGTCTACGCCGGGCTCCGCTTAAACCCCCTCACCGCCCGGCTCCTTCCCGTGGCCGTCTTCTTCCTTACCTTCTACAGCTACACCAAGCGCTTCACCTGGCTTTGCCACTACGTCTTGGGCCTCACCATCGGGGCGGCCGCCGCCGGGGGGTGGATCGCCGTCACGGGGAGCTTCGCCCCCACGGCCTACTGGCTCTGGGCCGGGGTGGGGCTCTGGATCGCCGGGTTTGACATCCTCTACGCCACCCAGGACTACGCCTTTGACCGGGCTTTCGGGGTGCAAAGCGTCCCCGCCCGCTTCGGGATTCCCCGGGCCCTCGAGGCCGCCCGGGCCACCCACCTCCTGGCCTGGCTCGCCCTCCTCGGGGCGGGCCTGGCCTACGGGGCGGGTCCCTTTTACTACCTGGGCCTCTTCCTCGTGGGGGGGCTTCTCCTCCTGGAGCACCGCCTGGTCTCCCCCGAGGACCTTTCCAGGGTGGACCAGGCCTTCTTCCAGGCCAACGTGGGGGTGAGCCTGGGGATGTTCCTCTTCATCGTCTTGGACCTTGCCCTGCCTTAAGTGCCCGCGCCTTGGTTCTGTAAGCCCCTACCTCAAGGAAGCCCTTTCGGGGCCCCTGCTCTGGCCTTCGCCGGAGGGGTGCTTAAAAAGCCCTGGTACCCTGAGGGCATGGAGGGCATCCGCAAGGCGGCAGAACGGGCGATCCTAGAGTTCCTGGACCTCTTCCCCATGGGGAAGGGAAGCCTCTTCGTCCTGGGGGGCTCCACCAGCGAGGTCCTGGGGGAGAGGGTGGGGATGAGGCCGAGCCTTCAGGTGGCCGAGGCCCTCCTGGAGGGCCTCCTTCCCCCCCTGGCGGAGAGGGGGGTGTGGGTGGCCGTCCAGGGGTGCGAGCACCTGAACCGGGCGTTGGTGGTGGAGCGGGAAGCGGCCCTGGCCTACGGCCTCGAGGAGGTCACCGTCTTCCCCCACCCCAAGGCGGGCGGGGCCTTGGCCACGGCGGCCTTCCTGCGCTTTAGGGACCCCGTGATGGTGGAGTCCCTCAAGGCCCAGGCCCACGGGGGATGGACATCGGGGGCGTCCTCATCGGCATGCACCTCCGCCCCGTGGCCGTGCCCCTAAGGCTTTCCCTGCGCAAAATCGGCGAGGCCGTCCTCCTCGCCGCCAAGACCCGGCCTAAGCTCATAGGGGGGGCCAGGGCGGTCTACACCCGGGAGGAGATGCTCAGGAAGCTGGAAGAATATCGCTGAGGGCCTCGCGGAAGAGGGCCGCCACCCCCAGGGCCTCGTAGCGGTCGTAGGCCCCCATGAGGGAGAGGCGGAAGGCCCGGCCCTTCAAGGGCCCCTGCCCCCCGGCGATGACGGCGCCCCTCCGGGCAAAGGCCTCCTTCACCGCCCCGTAGGCCACCCCTTCCGGCAGGTAAAAGGCGGCCACGGCGGGGCTTGGCACCTCGGGAACGGGCCTCAGGCCCCGCTCCTCCCCCACCCCATAGAGGAGGCGTTCTGCCAGGCCTTGAGGGCGAGGTGCTCCTCCAGGCGGGGAGGACCGCCTCCAGGACGGCGGCCACCGCCCCCACCAGGTTGATGGCCGGGGTCCAGGCGCTCTCCCCTTCCCTTTGGGCCTTCAGCTCCCGGGCCAGGTCCAGGTAATACCCCCGGGGCTTAAGCCGCTCCAGGGCCCGGGGGAGAGGGCCACGAAGCCCAGGCCCGGGGGGCACATCAGCCCCTTCTGGCTCCCCGAGGCGGCGGCGTCCACCCCCCAGGCCTCGAGGGCCACCTCCCTCACCAAAAGGCTCGTCACCATGTCCGCCCCCACCAGGCCCTCCGGGTTCTTGGCCTTGAAGGCCCGGGCCAGGGCGGGAAGGTCCACCAAGGCCCCGGTGGAGGTCTCCGAGTGGACGAGGAGGAGGCCCGCATACCCTTCCCTGGCCACGTCCTCGGGGCGGGGCACCCGGCCGTAGGGGTAGTCCAGGCGCTCCACGGAAAGCCCCGCCTCCCGGGCGATCTCGTAAAAGCGCTCGGAGAACTTGCCGTAGACCGGGACCAAGACCTTCTCCCCGGGGGCAAAGAGGTTCTTCACCAGGGCCTCCATGGCCAGGGTCCCGCTTCCCGTGAGGACGAGGACCTCGCCCTGGGTGCGGAAGGCCTCCTTGAGGAGGTCCCGCGCCCTCAGGAACAGGGCCCGGGCGGGCCCGGTGCGGTGGTGGAGCTGGGGGCGGGCCAGGGCCTCCAGGGCCTTGGGGTGCAGGCGCACGGGACCGGGGGTGAGGAGCCAGTCCATGGGAGAAGTGTAGCGGAAAGGGGGCCCGGGCGGGGTAGCCTAGGCGTGTGCGCTGGGCCCTCCGCTTCTATCCACCCTCCGGCGGGGCGTACCTTCTCCCCCTGCCCCAAACCCTCCCGGGGCAGGAGGTGGGGGAGGTTTTTCTCTCCCACAAGCCCCTCGAGGTCTACGAGGCCCAAGGCAACCTCCTCGCCCGCTTCGCCCTGGAGGAAGGGGAGGCCCTGGAGGTCCGCTTCCGCCTCCGCACCGCTCCCCTCAAAGCTGCCCCGCCCTGGCGGGAAGCCCTCCTCAAAGAGCCCCCGGAGGCCTGGCCCGGGATCCTGGCCCACCGGGGCCACCGGGTGGAAAGGGCCTTGGGCTTCTTCCTCTCGGGGAGGCTCCACGCCTGGTTCCTGGTGGACGGCCTCCCCCTGGACCCCCTCCTCTTCCAGGCCCTCCGGGAGAACCCCGCCCTGCTCCTCCCCCTGGGGGCATCCCCAGACCCCCGCCTCTACCTGGGAGGCCACGAGGGAAAGCGGCTCCTCCTCTTCCAAGAGCC
>BBBL01000076.1 GCA_001311545.1 Thermus kawarayensis JCM 12314
CCGTTGAACTTTTCCTCCATCTCGCGGCGCAGGCCTCCGATCTCCGCCTTCACTTCCTGCCGCAGGCCGTTGAACTTTTCCTCCATCTCGCGGCGCAGGCCTCCGATCTCCGCCTTCACTTCCTGCCGCAGGCTCTGGATTTCCGCCTTCACTTCCTGCCGCAGGCCAACGAGCTTTTCCTCCATCTCTTGGCGGAAGCTCGCCATTTCCTGACGGAGGCCCGCCATCTCCTGCCGCAGGCTTTGGATCTCTGCCTTGACTTCCTGGCGGAGGCCGTTGAACTTTTCCTCCACCTCCCGGCGCAGTCCCGACCTCCGCCTTGACCTCCTGGCGGAGGAGGTCCACCCGCCCCTCCAGGGAGGTGACCTGGCCCGGGAGGGTGGCCATGACCCCCTCCACGATCCCCTCCAGCTTGTAGATGCGCTCCTCCGTGGTCATTGCCCTCAAGTTAGCACAGGCCGGGGGCGTGGGGTGGAGAATGACGGCGCCTCTCCTTCCGGTCCTGGGGAGGTTACCCCAGGGTGAGGAGCCGCACCGCCTTGGCCGCTAGGGAAGGCTTGTAAGCGTTCCTTCCTCGCTATTGTAAATGACTTTTGTCAGCGAAGCCCCTTCTAAAGAGGCCTCTATGATGTAGTGGAGAGGGTGGGGGTAAGTGATGGTGCACTCCGTCACGGCTTTAGGCGTTGCCCAAAGCCGTCCAGGCAATCGGTGGGGTAAGCGGGGAGGGCTCCTGTGGCGGGGTCCCGCTGAGCTCCAGGGCAAGGACCACGTTTCGGACGTAACTTTGCCCGGCAATAAGATTGGCCTTTTTGCGGGCAGTAGCGGTGGGGAAGTAGGACAGAATCACAAGAAGAACCAGAATGACCAGCACAACAAGGAGTTCTACTAAGGTAAATCCCGAGCGCATAGCGCCACTCCTCAAAGGAGAGGCGGGGGGCAGGTTTACCCGACCCCCCAACCTGCTCAGGTCCTCACAGATGTTGTTACTGGAAGGTCATTTGCCCTGTAGAGCTATCGTACTTTACCTTGGTTTTTGAGCCACCAGAGTAGGTGACCTCGACCGTAAAGTTGTTATTGTTGTCTGTGGCGGCCACCGTGCAGTTTTGAACCACGGCAGGCTTGGTAACCGTGTCAGGGCATGCCGTGGCGGTAACTTGCCCCGTGGCAGGGTCCCGAGTGGCCTCAATCTCGGTAGCTACATTGCGCGTGTAAGCCACGGCGGCGGTATCGTTGGCCCGCTTCCGAGCGTTGAGAAGGTTGGGGATGAGTACAGCCGCGAGGATGGCGATGATGACGATGACGATCAGGAGCTCAATCAGGGTGAAGCCTTTCGCGTTCCGCATACTTCTTCTCTCCTTGGGGTTCCCGCGCCTTCATGGATTGCGCGGCCATGAGTGCCTGAAGCCGACTTGCCTGCCTCTTACCTGGCCCTGCCTTCTCTCAGCCTTCTTACCCTCTTCTCACCTCCTTTCTGGGGCTATTCTCCCGCCCACCCCTCCTCCTTGTCAACCCCCCTTTTGGGGGTCATCCTCAGGATGGGGGAGGGGTGTGAAAACGGTGTGAAAGCTAGCGGCGCTCATAGGAGAGCACCTGGAAGACGGGCTTTCCCCCCCGGAGGCTTGGCAGGAGCACGGGGCGGTTTTCCTTGGGGATGCGGATGTAGACCACCTCGGCCTTCTGGCCGGCGTTGCAGCTCGTCTGGTTCCCGGCGCTGGTGGTGCAGAACTGGTTGCTAATGACGGAGCCGAAGAGGACGTTGTCCTTCACCACCCGGAAGGTGTCCCCGGCGTACACGGGAGCCATCACGTACTGGCCGCGCTGGTAGATGTCCCCTTCGGCCACGAGGCCCAGGGCATGGTTGGGGAAGGGGCCAAAGTTGGCGTCGGGGAGGAGGTTGCCGTTTAGGTCCAGGTTGCCGCCCTTGCCGCCAAGCTTCAGCACCGCAAGGGTGGCGCTTCTGGCGCTCCCCGACTGGGCCCTGTAGTCCGTGGGCCGGTTCAGGACCACGCTGATTCCCTCCAGCACCACATCGCCGAAGACTTCCAAGAGCCCTCGCCCGCTCTGGTAGGTGTACCTGAACCCTCCCCAGCTTCCGTCCAGACGGGTGAAGGTGCAGTCCACGCTTTGGGTGGCTAGGGTCAGGGTGCCGGACTGCATGGCCTGGAGGCAGGAGGGTTGTAGGGTAACCAGGGGCGGGCTCGCCACGGACACCACATTCCCCAGGCGCTGAATCCTTAGGGTGGTCTTGTCCTGGAGGCAGGCCCGCCAGGTGGGGTAGGCACCGCAGGCGTCGGATTCCAGCTTGGCGTCCAGGGCGGGGAAGGGGGGTGGGTTGGAGAGGTCAAAGCCCCCCACGGCCTCGGTGCAAACCCCCTTATTGTTCTGGCATACGTCCACGTTCTGGCCGGTAATGTCCTGGGCGCCCCGGCCCACGAAGACCCCCTTCACCTTGTTGCTGGGCTCGCCGATCTGGGTGCTCCCTCCCACGGAAATCTTGCCGTACTGCACCCGGAGGCTTGCGCAGAGGTCCTGGGCTCGCTGGTAGCTGGATTCCACCCGGTTAGTGACCCAAGGGTAGGTGCTTAGGTCGTACCAGTTGTAGAGGCGAAGTTGCCGTTGCCCTCTATGACGTACTGGTCCGGGTTGTTAGGGCTTCCCACCACGTAGACCCCGCCCCGGATGGTGGCCCCGCCGTTCAGCCACTTGTTGGCCTGGCCCGTTCCGGCGAAGATGGCCTGCTCCAGGTAGCCCGTGTTGCTGATGCGGAAGGTGGCCTGGACCCGGGCCTTGGCCCCGCCCGAGGTGCCTTCGGAGACCAGGTATAGAGCTGGCCATCGTTGGCGTCCTTGTAAAGGGTCACCTTGTACCGCCCCACGGGGTTGCCGTTGGCGTCGGTGACCACCTCGTTTTGCGCCAGGACCAGCTGGTTGTTGACGAAGGGCACAACGGTTCCATTCCGGTACAGGTCTAGCCCCGTTACCAGGGAGGTGAAGCAGCCGCTACCTCCGCCCGTCCCCCTCTGCTCCCGCCAGACGTACTGCTGGAAGAGGGCGGCCTTGTACTTCTGCAACCCCGCCTCGGCGGCGTAGAAGGCCTGGACCGAGGTGGTGTCGTTGCGGGTGGTCCAGAGCTCTATCTGGGTGGTGAAGAAGGTGCCGAAGACGAGGAGGGCGATGACCACCATGAGGGCCAGGGTGGCTACAAGGGCAATACCTTTCGCGTTCACAGGTCACCTCCTAGGGGGTGGGCAGGGGTTTGAGGTTAGGCATGAGCACTTCCTGGGTGAGGGCGTAGCAGGCCCGGCCCGGAGGGCAGGCGAGGGTTTTCCCGGTGACGGTGGTGAGGGAAGCGGGGCCCGGGTTGGTCACCGGGGTCAGGGAGTAGCCCGCCACCGTGAGCTTGGCCGAGCGGGGGTAGGCGTCCGGGCCGCAGTCCGGCGTGTCGCGGGTGAGGCCGTTGCTGCACTGGTACTGGATGTCTAGAGCCAAAACCCCTTCGGCCAAGGGCTGAGGACCGGAGAAGGGGTGGTACAGTCGCTCCCGGAGGTGGGCGTGGCGTTCACGTCGCTCCGGCGCAGGGTGTCCCCGTCA
This sequence comes from Thermus kawarayensis JCM 12314, assembly GCA_001311545.1. The sequence continues at coordinate 3,591 of BBBL01000076.1, forward strand.
AAGCTGTAGTCCACCCGGCGGCAGGCGGAGGCCGGGTCCCGGAGGCTCGTGACGTAGTAGAGGGTGAGGGTGTCCTTGGGGCCTCCGTCGGTGCCAGAAAGCGGGGGAAGAGGCAGGCTGAAGGCCCGGTTCTGGCTGCCGCTATTCCAGTAGCGGGCCCCCGCCATCTGCAGGTCGGCGGTCACCACCTGCATCGCCATGCGCACCCGGTCCTGGAGCTCATTCCTCGCTTGGGTGTTCCGGGCGAGCTCGCTCGTACTCGCAAAGTAGCGCACGCCCACGGCCAGGACCACCACCAGGATGGCCATGGCCACCAAGACCTCCACCAGGGTGAAGCCGCGCTTCATGGGCGACCACCTCCCGGGGGAGGGCAAGGGGCGGGCTGGTCCTGGGTGGGGAGGGGTAGACGTCGTAGCAGGTGGCCCGGCGGCCCATGGTGACCTTGGGCCCCCGCAGATGGGTGGCTGTGACCACCACGGTCACCACGCCCTCGCCCAGGATGCCGCTTTCCCCGCGGATGCTCCAGGCCACGGGGATACCCCCGACCGTCTCCGTGCCCGAGCAGGTGAGGCCGGGGCGAAGGTTGGTTGCTAACCCTTCCCTCTGCTTAGGGGAAGGGGCCACCCGGGTGGGGCAGGAGAAGTAGTAGTCCACAAAGTAAAAGCTCCGCCAGTTTCCGGAAGGGTTGTTCGGGTCCAGGGGCGCATCCTTGTAGGGGCTTGAGACCGGGACAACCTCGCTCTTAAGAATTTCCGCCGAGAGCCTTTCCAGGACCTGGACGGCGGCGGCTTTGGCGTCGGTGGCGAAGCGGGCTTGGGCGTTCGCCCTGAGGTTGGAGACCTGGCTCATGAGGAGAGCGCCGAAGGCTATGCCCAAGACGGCTAAGGCGATGAGGACTTCCACGAGGGTAAGACCCTTTCTCATGGCAGGCTCGTCCTTTCCCGTGGGTTCGTGGGGGCCATCATACCCTTTTCCCGCACAAGGGACCTCCGTGCCGCCTTTTGCTGGCATCACTCCACCCGCGCCCGGCCCTGCTGGCTGACGACCACCTTCCGTACCGCCTCCCCTGCCCTCAGGGCGAGGGTAGCGGTGATGGGCTTGGCGGGCACACCCCGGGGGTCAAAGAGGAGGGGGAGGTTGCCGAGGCTGCTCCTCTCCGGGTCCAGGCGCACCCGGGCCCAGTCGCCCTGGCCGAAGCGGACCGCGGTGAACTCCTCCCCGGGGTCATAGCTGCGGTTGGCGCTACGGTCCACGAAGAGAAGGTAGCCCCCGGCGCCCTCGGTGAAGACGTGCAGGCCCACGAAGGCGTTTTGCCGGATAGCCTCGAGCCTCGCCCGGTTCACCTGGGCCGCCAAAGACCGGGCCGCCTGGTCCAGGGCCAGCCGGCTGGGGGAGAAAAAGGAAAGGCCGAGGGCGAGAAGCGCCCCCAGGACGCCCAGGACCAGGAGGAGCTCCAGGAGGGTAACGCCGTGCTTGGCCATCTCTTACGGAGTTTATCCGGGGGCCTTCCTCACCCCGGGGGCCTTTGACCACGGGGTATGATGGTCCCATGCGCGAGGTCTACATCGTTTCGGCGGTAAGGACCCCCATCGGCAAGTTCGGGGGGGCGCTTAAGGACGTAAGCCCGGTGGAGCTGGGGGCCCACGCCATGCGGGCGGCCTTGGAGCGGGCCGGGGTGGAGGGGAAGGACCTGGACCTCTACGTCTTCGGGAACGTCCTACGGGCCGGGCACGGGCAGCTTCTCCCCAGGCAGGCCGCCCTAAGGGCGGGCATCCCCAAGGAAGTGGACGGGTACCAGGTGGACATGGTCTGCGCCTCGGGGATGATGGCGGTCTTGAACGCGGCGCAGTTCCTGCGCACGGGGGAGGCCCACCTGGTCCTGGCCGGGGGGATGGAGTCCATGAGCCAGGCGGGCTTCTACCTCTCCCACCGGGCGCGGTGGGGGTACAAGTTCCTCCTGGGGGCGCCGGAGGGCCTCCAGGACATCCTCCTCCGGGACGGACTTTCCGACCCCTTCACCGGTGAGGCCATGGGGGAGCAGGCGGAGCGCCTAGCCCAGGACCAGGGGGTGGGCCGGGAGGAGATAGACGAGGCCGCCTACCTCTCCCACAGGCGGGCCTGGGAGGCTACGGAAGGGGGCAGTTCGCCTGGGAGATCGCTCCCCTCGAGGTCCCCGGCAAGAAGGGCCCGGTGCGGGTGGACCGGGACGAGGGCATCCGGCCCGAGACCACCCCGGAGTCCCTGGCCGCCTGAAGCCCGCCTTCCGCAAAGACGGGGTCCTCACCGCCGGGAACAGTAGCCAGATCTCCGACGGGGCGGCGGCGCTTCTCCTCGCCTCCGAGGAGGCGGTGAAGGCCCACGGGCTTAGGCCCCTCGCCAAGGTATTGGGCGGGGCCTGGGCCGCCGGGGAGCCCTGGCGCTTCCCCGAGGCCCCCATCCCCGCGGCCAAGAAGCTTCTGGACCGGCTCGGCATGCGGGTCTCCGACTTCGGCCTCTTTGAGAACAACGAGGCCTTCGCCCTCAACAACGTCCTCTTCCACCGCCTCCTGGGGGTGCCCTACGAGAGGCTCAACGTCTTCGGGGGGGCGGTGGCCCTGGGCCACCCCATCGGGGCCAGCGGGGCGCGGATTCTGGTCACGCTTCTCAACGCCCTCCGGGCGAAGGGGGAGGAAAGGGGCCTCGCCGCCATCTGCCACGGGACCGGGGGGTCGGTGGCGGTGGCGGTGGAGCGGATCTAGAGGAGGCCATCCAGTTCAAAGGCCTCGAGGCGGTACTCCTCCAGGGCCACGCGGAAGCTCCCGTTCTGCGCCAGGAAGCGGGCGGCCTCCCTCAGGGTGGCCTCCACCCAGGCGGGGTCGTTGCCCAGGAGGCTAAAGCCCACCACCTCGTAACCCCAGGCGTCCAGGCCGTAGAGCCTGGCGGCGGAGACGGGGAAGCGGGCCTTGAGCCTTTCCAAGGCCGGCTTGATGAGGGCCCGCTTTTCCTTGAGGCTCCTGGCCGGGGTCTCCAGTCTGGCGGTGTAGAGGCCGAGGTAGGCCTTCATGCTCTGCCTTCCCGCCCGGGGCGGGCGTTACGCCCAGTTTGCGGCCTTGGGGCCCAAGAAGCAAGTGGCAAAGGCCCCGCCTTCGCGGGGCCCTTTGGTGCCGGGGGCGGGACTTGAACCCGCACGTCCTCGCGGACACACGACCCTGAATCGTGCGCGTCTACCAATTCCGCCACCCCGGCAGACGCAAGGGTCATTCTAGGCCACACCCTTGCCCTCGTCAAGGTCCTGGAGTTCGCCCAAGGCCTCCACGTAAAGGGGGGCGAAGGGGGCCTCCTGGGAAAGGCGCACCCGGCCCAGACGGTGGGCCTCCAGAAGGGCGGCGAAGGCCACCGCCCGCTCGGCCCAGGTGGCCAAGGGGAGGTTCTGGAAGACCGCCCGCCCCTTCAGGAGGGCCTTTAGCCTTTCCCAGGCCTCCCTTAGGCCGAAACCCTCCCTGGGCAGGTGGAGCACCGCCCTCCGGAAGGAGCGGGCCGCCTGGAGGAGGGCCTTAG
>BBBL01000077.1 GCA_001311545.1 Thermus kawarayensis JCM 12314
CGTGGTCGTGGTTGCCCCGCACCGCTACCGCCCCGGTCCGCTTGAGCCAGGAGAGGACCCCCCGGGGGCTTGGCCCGTAGTTCACCGCATCCCCGGCGAAGAGGACGGCGTCTACCCGCCCCGCCGCGGCCACGATGGCCCTCAGGGCCCAGACGTTCCCGTGAAGGTCGCTCAGGATCAGGACGCGCATAGCCTTATCTCCTCCTTCCCTTCCTCGTAGTCCCACAGGCCCAGCACCCCACCCCACTCCGCCAGGGCCCGGGCCGCCTTCTCCCCCTGGGGCCCGGGGGAAAGAGGGGCAGGAGGTGGGGGAGGCGCAGGACCTCCTTCCCCTTTAGGGCCTCCAGCACCTCCACCCAGGGGAGGGCTTCCAGGAGCCCAAAGAGGGCTTCGGGAGGCCGTGCGGGGTCTTCCAGCCAGGCCCGGCCTGCCGGGGTGAGCTCCAAGGAGAAGCCCCGCTGCCGCCAAAGACCCAGTTCCTCACCCAGGGCCAGGGCTTCCAAGGGTTCGTCCACCGCTTGGCGGAGGGCGGGAAGGATCTCCGGCCAGCCAAGCCCCTCCCCCACCAAGACCAGGGCCTCGTAGAGGTCCTTGGGGCCCACCGGGATCAGCCTCGCCTCCACGGCCACCTCCTTTCCTTGGGCTTGCCGGGCTTGGGCTTGCCCGCCGGGGGCGACCAGCGGGCCTCGAGGCCCAGGAGAACCCGCCGGTACCGGTCCTGCACCTCCCTGAGGTCGCGGATCCACGCCTCCTCGGGGGCGCGGGGGAACCAGTAGGGGCAGGGGCAGAGGCGCCGCCAGTCCTTGACCGCGGGCTCCCGGGCCCAAGAGAAGGTGAAGCGGCAGGCGAAGCGGGCTTCCCCCAGCACCCGGAGGGGGACCAGGTAGAGGCAGGCCTGCGGGTGGGCCAGGGCCTCGGGAATAGGGCAGGCGCGGCACACCTCCGGGGTCACGGGCCGGTCTTCTTCGGCGCCGCAAAGCCCTTGGTGCCGGTAGGGGCAGGGAGGCCAGCCCTCCATCCCGTCCTCAGTGGACCACCATGACCGCGCAGTGGGCATAGCGGAGCACCCGCTCCGAAACCGAGCCCAGCATCCAGCGCTGGACCGGGGTGAGGCCCCGCCGCCCCAGGACGATGAGCTCGTACCCCTCTTTCTCCGCCACCCGCACCAGGGTCTCCGCCGGATGGCCCACCCGGGTTTCCGCCCGGAAGGGCACGCCCCGGCGCTCCGCCTCCTGGTGGGCGTAGCGAAAGGCCTCCGCCAAGGGGCCTTTGGCCTCCTCCAACACCCCCTCCAGCTCGAGGCCCAGCTCGGCGAACTCGGGGGGCCGCACCACCGCCAAGGCCAGCACCTCGGCGCGGAAGGCCCGGGCCACCTCCAGGGCCGCCACCAGAGCCTTCCTCGCCGCCTCTGAGCCATCGTATCCTACAAGGATTCTACGGAACATCCCCCACTCCTCCTTTCTGCCCGGGCGAGCCAGATCGCCTTCTCAGTCACCGGAAACCACCTCCCCCTTGGAGGCCCGGGCCTCCTCCAGGTGGTGGTGGGGAAGGAAGAAACGGTTGGCGAGCCAGGTGGGCACCACGGCGCTGGCGATCACGGTGGCCACCAGCAGGGAATACTGGTCCCGGTCTATGATGCCGTGGGTGAGGCCGTAGAGGCTGGAGATGGTACCGAAGGTGAGGCCGGTGGACATCATCAGGGTGGTGTAGGCGGCCTCGCGGCCCCGGTGGCCAAGGGCCAGGGTGGCGGGGTAGACGCCCAGGAGCTTGCTGGCCATCTTGGCGACGAAGAGCACCAGGAAGGCCCCCATCCCCGCCATCAGGCCGGGGAGGCTCACCAGGCTTCCCGCCCTGAGGAAGTAGAAGGGGGTGAGGAGGCCGAGGGTGAGGGTCCTCAGCCTCCGCAAAAGGCCGTGGTCCCGGCCCACGCTCCCCGCCAGGACCATGCCCACCAGATAGGCGGGGAGGACCGCCTCCGAGCCGCTCCACACGGCGAGGCCCCCAGGGCGAAGAGGGCGAGGAGGAGGAACTTGGCCTCCAGCTCGTAGGTGCCCCCGCCGAAGCGGCGGAAGAAGGCCGGGGTGGCCCGGGGCAGGAAAAGGAGGGCCAGGAGAAGCCCCAGGGCGAAGAGGAGGGTGCGCATGCCAAAGGGGGCGAAGAGAAGGCCCAGGGCGAGGACCGTGCCCAGGTCGTTCACGAAGCAGGCGGCCAGGATCACCTTGCCGAAGGGGGTTCTGTTGAGGCCGAGCTCCAGCATCACCGCGTAGACCACGGCCACGCTGGTGGTGGATAGGGCCACCCCGGCCAGCCAGCTCGCCCTCGGCGTCCAGCCCAGGAGGAGGTGGGCCAGCAGGGCGGCCCCCAGGAAGGGGGCGAGAAACCCCGCAAGGCCGATGCCCAGGGCCTCCTTCCAGCTCCGCTTTAGCGTCTCGGGGTCAAGCTCCGCCCCGGCCAGGAAGGTGAGGACCACGCTCCCCACGCCCGCCAGGAAAACTACCCAGGGGGCGCCCGTCTGCATCAGGTCCCTTCCCAGGACCGCTCCGGCGGCCACGCCCACCACGATCTCCGTCAGGGCCACGGAGAGGCGGAATGCCACGGAGAGCAAGGTGGCCAGCACCGCAAGCCCAAGCCATATGGCCGCAACACCCCAGTCCATCGGGCTTCCTCCTTTCCGGGGTGAAGGAAAAGGCCCCCACCCCTTTTGGGTAGGAGCCATCAGCCCACGGGGCGGTTTAGGCGGGCCCCATCGCCTTAAAAAGAGGATACCACGGCAAGCCTGAAGCCAAGGTGAAGCTCTTCACCCTCCGAAGACCTGGCGCAACAGGTCCTCGCCGTAGGCCGTGGGCTCGGGGGGTGCGGACAGGAGGCGGAAGGTGCGGGTGCCGTCGGGAAGCCGCTCGGCCTTGAGGAAGAGCGCCCGTGTGTCCTCCAGGAAGGCCGCCACCAGGGTGTAGAAGTGGGTGACGAAGACCACCCGTACCCCCGCTTCCGTCAGGGCCCGCACCACCTGGCCCCCCAGCTCCGAGCCCTCGGGCTCGCTGGTGGCCGCGAAGCTCTCGTTGAAGAGGAAAAGGGGCCGCGCCGAAAGGTGGTCCACCAGGCCGCTGAGCCGCCGGAGTTCCTCCTCCAACTTCCCCGCCGAAAGCTCCCGGTCCTCCTCGCGCTTGAAATGGGTGAATATCCCATCCACGAGACCGCTCTCAAAGGCCTCCGCCCCCACGAAGAGCCCGGCCTGCATGAGGAGCTGGGCGAGGCCCAGGCTCCGCAGGAAGGTGGTCTTGCCCCCGCGGTTGGCCCCCGTGATGAAAACGGGGTTCTTGCCGTGGGCCTCGAGGTCGTTGCCCACGGCCCCCCCTTGCCGAAGGGCCAGCCCCACGTCGTAGAGGCCCTTGAAGGCCAGGTGGAGGCCCTCCCTGGGGGTGGGAAAGGCCAGGGGGAAGGCCCAGGGCCTTAAGCTCGAGGCCAGGCGAGAGGCCCCCAGGAGAAAGCCCGCCTCTGCCCGCAAGGCCTCAAAGAAGCGGGCCACCTCCTCCACCGCCGTGGCCAAGGCCTTGGCCGCGGCCCAGGCGCCCCGCTCCCGGATCTCCCCCAGGATCCTCGCCCCGGTCTCGTCCCGGGGGTGGAGGGTGAGGAGGTAGGTCCTGGGCCTGCGGGCGAAGGGCCAGGGGAACCTTCGGCTCGGGGGGAAGGAGGGTGTACCCCTCGCCCCGCCCCTCCGGGCCGAGGCCGGCGGCCATCCAGATGCCCTGGGGAAAGCGGAGGGCCTCGAGGTGCGCCTTGGCCTCCCGGAAGAAGTCGGGGGTGAGGACGGCGGAAAGCCGCGCCCGGAGGTCCAGGAAGGGGGCGTGGGCGAGGGGGGTGCGGGCGAGGAGGTCCAGAAGCTCCCGCAGGCCTTTGAGCAGGGCCTCCATCCCCTTGATGGCCCCGTAGAGGTCGGGCCGGTCCCTCCGGTAGAGGCCGTAGCCCTCCCGGCGCTTGGCCTCAGGGTCTCGTCGGCCAGACGGTAGAGCCCCTCCGCAAGCCCGGGTTGCTCCAAGGTTCCCGCACCGCCTCCTGGCGGTGGAGGATAGCGGGGATGCCGGTGTGGAGGCCTTGGGCCAGGACCTTCCGCGCCACCTCCACGAGGTAGGCATCCCCCTCGCCCATGGTTTCCAGGAGCGTTCCCAGCCCCAGGTCGTGCTCCAGGTCCTCCCAGCCGAAGGGGAGGGGATGGTTTAGGTCCAGGTCGCGGTCGGGGTAGAGGAGGCCCACCCTCATGGCCTACCCCCGAGGCGCTCCTTGAGGAGCGGGTAGGTGAGGCCGTGCTTCGCCGCCAAGGCCAGGGCGTAGGCCTTGCCGTCCGCCGGCCTTTCCAGGATGCGGAAGGTCCGCCTAGAGGGGTCCTGGGGGTCCACCTCCGCCACCAGGCTGAGGGTGCCGGGTAGGCGGGCGAGCTCGTCCAAGAAGGTCACCAACACCGCCAGGCTTCCCTTGGCCCGGATCCTTTCCAGGAGGAAACGCCCTATGAGGCGGGCGTCCAGGAGGGCGGCCGAGGCCAAGGGCTCGTTGAGGAGGAGGAGGGAGTGCCCATCGGCCCGGTCCAGTAGGGCCTTGAGCCGGTGGAGGTCCTCCTCCAGCTTGCTCTTAAGCTCCTCTGGGTTTTCCCGCGCTTCGAAGTGGGTGAGGATGGCCCTGGGTAGGGAGAGCCGGGCCCGCCTGGCCGGCACCGGGAGGCCCAAGGCGGCCAGGTGGTGGAGTTGCCCCACCATCCGGGCAAAGGTGGTCTTGCCCCCCTGGTTGGGCCCGGTGACCACCAGGATCCTGGCCTCCTGGAAGCGGAAGCCGTTGCCCACGGGCCGCTTCCCCTCGGCGAGGAGCCTGGCGGCCAGAACCAGGTCGTAGGCCTCCTCGGCGAGGAAGGGCGGGGCCTCGGCCAGCTCGGGGTAGGCGAAGGGAAGGCCCACGGCCCGCAGGGGGGCCACGAAGTCCAGATAGGCCAGGAAGAAGCGGGCCTCCCGCTCCAGCCGGGCAAGGGTAGGGTCCGGGAAGTCCCGGTGTTCCCGGAAGAAGGCCTCGAGGCGGCGGAAGACCTCGGGGAAGAGGAGGGCGAGGTGGTCCAGGATCCACTCCTCACGTGGTTGAGCCAGGGCCCGAGGGGCAGGGCCTCCTCCCGGAAGGAGGGGGGGCTTTTGCCGAAGAAGGGCCGGAAGGTGGCCTGGACCCGCTCGCCGTAGTCCTCCTCGCCCCCGTAGGCCCTGAGGGCCAGGCGTCCCTCGTGCACGTGGAGGACGTAGCGGAGGTGGCGCAGGGCCGCTTGGAGGGCCTCGAGGTCCCTCCTAAGCCCCAGGAAGCCCGCTCCCTTCCGGTAGGATTCCAGGTAGTCCCGGTAGGCGCGCAGCCCCTCCGACCGCGGGGGATGGCGGGCGAGGCCTTCCGCCAAGGCCTCCACCCCCTCCAGATAGGCCGAGGCGGCCTGGAGGAAGTAGAGGCGGGCCTGCCAGGGGTGGCGGTCCTGAGCCGCCAGGTCCAGCCGCGCCCTCACCTCCTCCATGGCCCGGAAGTAGGGGCGGAAGGCCGCCGAGAGCCCCTTTCCCTCCAGGTCCCGGGCCACCTGTTGCCGGTGGAGGACCCCATCCCGCTCCCTCAGGGGGTTGCGGAAGACCGCCTCGAGGCCCATCCCCGGGTGGGCGGCGAAGACTTCCTTCTCCAGCTCGCCCAGCAAGAGGTCTTTGAAGTGGGCCGGAACCTCCTCCATGGGCTCCTGGATGGGGCCCAGCAGGCTTGGCGAAACCCCTTCCACCTTCTCCATGGCTCCTCCAAAAGGAAGACTCCTACCGGCTTCACCGGTAGGAGTCATCAGCCCCAGCGGGCGGTTCAGGCGGACTCCATCGCCCTACACCCAGTCTAGCAAAGGGAGCCTCCCCCGTCTAGGCTTCTTGGGGGCCGACGCGGAGCCACCTTGACCGGCACCAGGCTTCCATCCTTGCCCAGGGCCACGTGCCGGTTCTTGAGGAGGGTGCCCAGGGTGTAGTCCTTCTTGCCCACCTTGACCACGAGTTCCTCCAAGGCGGTGGCCTTCTGCACCACCGGGTAGCGGTAGCTGGCCTTGGGGAGCTTGAAGACCACGTAGACCGCCTTGTCCAGCGCTTCCGGCCCGGGAAGGGTGCCCTTGCCCCCTTCCCAAAGGGCCATCCCATGGGCGTCCTCCAGGACCAGCACCGTCCCCGCCGGGAGCACCCTGGGCGGGAAGACCAAGCTCACGTGGATCCTCCCCTGGGTGGCCGGGGCGGCCAGGGCCATCGCCGATGCCATGAGAAGCCAGACCATCCTCTTCATCTCTCACCTCCGGAGCTTCCCGCTCCGGAAGGAAGCCTAGGCCCTTTCCCTGAAGCGGGCCTGAAGAGGAGGCGGGCGCGGAAGGGGGGGCCTGGGAGGAGAAGGAGGGTCCCGCCCAGGGCCTCCGCCACCTGGCGGACCACCCGGAGACCTAGACCTTCCTGCGCCGAGGCCCTGGGCCCCGGGCCCTGGTCCTCCACCTCCAGGTACACCCCTTCCTCTTCCCGGCCCACCCGGAGGCGGATGGACCCCTGGCCGTGGAGGAGGGCGTTTTGCACCAGGTTGTTCAGGGCCCGCTCCAAGAGCCTGGGGTCGGCCCGCACCCGCGTGGGCTCCCCCTCCAGGCCGATCTCCCTGCCCCGGGCCACGGCCAGGGGTTGGAAGCGGTCAAAGGCCTCGGAGAGAAGGGCGTAGAGGTCCACCTCGGCGGGCCTCAGGTCCTGGGCCCCGGCGCGGGAGAGGGCGAGGAGGTTTTCCGCCAGGGCCTCGAGGCGCTCGGCCTGGGCCTTGAGCCGCCTCAGGGCCTCCCGGTCCACCCGCTCCTGGGCCAAGAGGCTTTCCAGCCCCACGCGGAAGGCCGCCACCGGGGTTTTGAGCTCGTGGCTGGCCAAGGCCAAAAAGGCCTGCTCCCGGGCCCGCTCCTCCTTGAGGGTGGACAGGAGGCGGGGCGAAGGCCTGGGCCAG
>BBBL01000078.1 GCA_001311545.1 Thermus kawarayensis JCM 12314
GGTGGTGGCCGTCCAGGACCTACGGACCAGCGAGCGGCCCCTCCTCGCCTTCCAGCTCCTCGGGGGGCCTCCGGGCCCGGAGGTACCGGTCCCGACCCGTGAGGTCCGGTAGCGCCTCCACCGCCTCCCAGCCCCTCCCCTTAAGCTCCTCCCCCAGGAGGCGGACGTTCTCGGGGGCGAGCTCCAAGAGGAGGAAGCCCCGGGCCTAAGGGCCCAAAAGGCCTCCGCCGCCAGGGGGCGGGCCACGGAAAGGCCCTCGGGCCCGGCGTAGAGGGCCAGGGGGTTCTCAAAGGCGAGCTCCTTGGGAGCCACCCCCCGGTAGGCCTCGGGCAGGTAGGGGGGGTTGGCCACCACCAGGTCCAGCCCCCGGAGCCCCCCGGTGAGGGGGGCCGGGAGGAAGGCCACGGAAAGCCCCAGGCGCCTGGCGTTCTCCTGGGCCAGGGCCAAGGCCTTGGGGTCCACCTCGGTGGCGTGGACCTCCGCTTCGGGCAGGTGCCGCTTCAGGGCCAAGGCGATGGTCCCCGTGCCGTGCCCACGTCCAGGATCCGGGGCCTCGAGGGGAGGGGAAGCCCCAGGGCCAGGGCCACAAGCCCCTCCGTCTCGGGGCGGGGGATGAGGACCCCCTCGGCCACCTTCAGGGGCAGGCCGAAGAACTCCACCTCCCCCAGGAGGTACTGGAGGGGGTAGCCGGAGAGGCGCTTTTCCAAAAGGGCCCGGGCCCTTTCCTCGCTCCCCGGGGGCGGGGGCTCCTTGAGCCCGAGGAAAAGGGCCTTGCGGGGAAGGCCCGTGGCCAGGCCGAGAAGGTCCCAGGCCTCTCCCTTGGGGAGGCCCGCGGCCTCAAGCTCCCTTCCAGTTCCCGGAGGAGCCTTATCACGGGGGTAGACCACCACGTGCCGCTCCTCCCCCTCCCCCTGGCTCTCCGTGGTGACCTTGGGATGGTTCTTGAGGAGCATGTGCACCATGCGCCGCTGCGAGGGGGGCATGGGGGGGGAGGGGCAGGGGCTCGCCCGTGAGCTCCACGGTGAGGGCGGCGTCCTCGGCCAGCTTGCGGATCTTCTCCTCCTGGCGCCTGCGGTAGCCGGCGGCGTCCAGCACCACCCGGTACTCCCCGCCGAAGTGCTTGGCCAGGACCACCCCGGCCAGGTACTCCACCGCCTTCAGGGTCCGCCCTTCCTTGCCGATGAAGCGGCCCAGGTCCCCGCCCTTGACCTCGGCCTTCAGGAGGTTCCCCTCCTGGCGCACCTCCACGTAGTGGGCCGGGTCCAGGCGCAGCAGAAGGCCCACCAGGAAGGCCTCCAGGACCTCCTTGGGGCCCTTGGGCTTCTCCTCCTTTCCCGCCTCCTTGAGCCCCACCTCCATCGGGGCCTCTTCCAGCACCCCGAGGTCGGCGAGGAGATCGTCAATGTTCTTTTTCTTCTCCTCCATAAGCGTAGTTTACGCCGCCAGGGGCTTCAGGCTCTTGTTGATGAGCCACTGCTGGAAGAGCCCGATGAGGTTGGAGAGCACCCAGTAGAGGGTGACCCCGGAGGGGAACTGCAGGACCAGGAAGATGAAGAGGAGGTTCATGAAGAGGCTCTGGCGGATGAGGTCCTTGTTGCCGTGGGCGGAAATCCAGGTGGAGAGGAAGGTGGTGGCCACGTAGAGGGCCGGGAGGACGTAGAAGGGGTCGGGGAGGGCGAGGTCGGGGATCCAGAGGAGGCCCTGGCCGAACTCGTAGTTGGCGATGACCTTCCAGAGGATGAAGAGGATGGGCATTTGGATGAAAAGGGGCAGGCACCCGGAGGCGGGGTTCACCTTGTGTTCCTGGTAGAGCTTCATGGTGGCCTCGGCCCGCTTGTTGGGGTCGTCCCTGTACTTCTCGTTGATCTTCTGGATGAGTGGCTGGAGGCGTTGCATCTCCGCCATGCTCTTGAACTGCTGGTGCATGAGGGGCCAGAGGAGGAGGCGGACCACCAGGGTGAGGAAGAGGATGGCCAGGCCCCAGCTTCCCGTGTAGCGGAAGGCCGTTTCCATGAGCCAGAGAAGCCCTAAGGAGAGCTGGCCCCAGAGGTTGGGGGCAAAGAGGCCCGGCAAGGAGAGGAGGCCCTCCACGTGGAAGCGGACCAGCTCGTTCTGGCCGCCGTAGACCTTGAGGACCTCTCCCGGGGGGAGGAAGACCTCCCCTTCCTTGCCCAGGAGCTTGGCCCTAAAGGGCTTCTCGGCGAAGGCCACCAGGGCGTAGCCCGCCTTGGGCCGGGTCTGCCAGGCCAGGTAGAGGGCCTGGCCTTCCCCGCTGGGCAGGGGTTCCTTCTGCCCCTCCAGGAGGATCTTGGGGGTGCCTTGGGGGGCGAGCCTTAAGGTGAGGGGGAAGTCGGCGGCCACCTCCACGGTGTACCGCCCCTTGGCGATGCGGTAGGTGAGGGTGCCCTGGGGCCCTTGGAAGCGGGCCAGGAGCCGGCCGTCCTCCACCTGAAAGGCCGCCTTTTCCGGGCGGAAGCCACGGGGGAGAGGATGGGGCCTCCGGCTGCGAGGCTTGGGGCCCGGGTGTAGTCGCCGATCTGGGTGCCCTTGTAGGTCTTCACGTACCAGCCCACCACCTGGCCCTGGGCGTCAAAGGCCAGGTCCATGAGGTTGGTGACGGCCAGCTTTTCCGGTTTGCCGTCCCCGCTCAAGTCCAGGTCCTTGAAGGTGGCCTCCAGGGCCAAGGCGGGCACCAGGAGAAGGGCCAGGGCAAGGAGCCGCTTCATCGCACCCCCTCCTTGGCCCGCCTGGGCGGGAAGACCAGGGGCACGGGGTCCAGTCCCCCTGGGTGGAGGGGGTGGCACCGGAGGAGGCGCCTCGCCGCCAGGTAGCTACCCCAGAAGGCCCCGTGCCGTTCTAGGGCCTCGAGGGCGTAGGCCGAGCAGGTGGGATGGAAGCGGCAGGTCCGGGGCTTGAGGGGGGAGAGGAAGCGCCGGTAGGCTTTCACCAAAAGGATCAGGAAGCCACGCACGCCGCCTATTGTATCAGCCGCTTTTCCTCAAGGCGCGCACCAGGTCCTGGAAGAGGGCGGCGAAGTCCGCCTCCCGGGCCTCGGGGGTGGCCACCAGGAGGAGGTGGGCCCCCGGGAGGTGGAGGCGGCGGAGGATCTCCCTAAGCCGCCTTTTGATGCGGTTCCGCACCACCGCCTTGCCCACCTTCTTGGAGACCACGATCCCCACGCGCAGCTCTGGGGCGGGGAGCCACTTCACGCTCACGTACCGGCCCCTTCCCGCCCTCCCCTTCCGGAGGCGCTGGAAGGCCCGGTCTCCCTTTAAGGAAAGGAGCTTGCCCCCCGGGGTGGGGGGCTTGGGGCCTAGCGCTTCCGCACCGCGGGGGTCAGGCGCCAGCGGCCCTTCTGCCGCCTGCGCTTCAGCACCCTCCTGCCGCCTGGGGTCCGCATGCGGGCCCGGAAGCCGTGGGTCTTGGCCCGCTTCCTCCGGTTGGGCTGCCAGGTCCTTTTCATTCATTTCCCTCCCTGGGGCCTGGGGCCGATACCCTAAAGAGTGTAGCACAAGGGAAGGGGAACCTGGTCTAACGGTTTTTTTGCAGGCAGGCGGCCTGGCGTTGACAACTCCCGCCCGGCTCCCCTATACTCCCCGGTAAACGGTCGTTAGGGAGGGACCGTGGCCCAACTGGCGGTGGAGAACATCACCCTCACCTTTGGCGGCGTGGCGGCCCTTTCGGCGGTCTCCTTGCAGGTGGCCCGGGGGGAGCTGGTTTCGGTGATCGGGCCCAACGGGGCGGGGAAGACGAGCCTCTTGAACTGCATCTCCGGCTTCTACCACCCCGAGCGAGGACGCATCCTCTTTGAAGGGCAGGAGATCACCCGCTCAAGCCCCCACGAGATCACCAGGCGGGGGATCGCCCGCGCCTTTCAGAACATAGAGCTCTTCTCCGGCCTCACCGTGCTGGAGAACCTCATGCTGGCCAGGCACACCCACCTGCGTTACGGCCTTTTGCAGGCGGGCCTGTTCTACGGCCGGGCCTTGCGGGAGGAGGTGGAGAACCGCAAGGCGGTGGAGGAGGTCATAGACTTCATGGAGCTGGAGCCTTACCGCAAGGCCCTGGTGGGGAACCTCCCCTATGGGGTGAGGAAGCGGGTGGAGGTGGCCCGGGCCCTTTCCCTCTCCCCCAGGCTCCTCCTCTTGGACGAGCCCATGGCGGGGATGACCCTGGAGGAAAAGGAGGACATGGTGCGCTTCATCCTGGAGATCCGGGCCCGGGGCACCACGGTCATCCTCATAGAGCACGACCTGGGGGTGGTCATGGACATCTCCGACCGGGTCTACGTCCTGGACTTCGGCCAGGTCATCGCCGAGGGCAGGCCGGAGGAGGTGGCCAGGAACCCCAGGGTGCAGGAGGCCTACCTGGGGGTGGAGGCGTGAAGGCCTTGAGGCCCACCTACGAGATGAAGCGCTACACCCTGCCCCAGCTCCTCAGGCTTCGCGCCCAGGAGGAGGGGGACCGGGTGGCTCCGGGAAAAGGACTACGGAATCTGGAACGAGATCACCTACGCCCAGTACTACGAGAACGTCCTCCTCTTCGCCCACGGCCTCCTGGCCTTGGGTTTCGGGCCGGGGGAGAGGCTTGCCATCATCGCCGACAACATCCCCGAGTGGCTTTACGCCGAGCTCGGGGCCCAGGCGGTGCGGGGCATCAGCGTGGGGGTCTACCAGAGTAGCCTCCCCCAGGAGATCGCCTACATGCTCACCTACACCGGGGCCAGCGTGGTCCTGGCCGAGGACCAGGAGCAGGTGGACAAGCTCTACGAGATCCGGAACGAGATCCCCCACGTGCGCCACGTGATCTACGAGGACGAGAAGGGGATGCGGGGCTACAGGGACCCCTGGCTCCTCTCCTTCGCCGAGGTGCTGGAGCGGGGGCGGGAGCACCGGAGGAAGCACCCGGATGCGGTGGAGAGGCTTCTCCTCGAGGCCAGCCCGGAGGAGGTCTGCCACCTCTCCTCCACCTCCGGCACCACGGGAAGGCCCAAGGCGGCCATGCTCCGCCACCGCAACCTGATCCACATGGGGGTGGCCCTGCAGGAGGTGGACCCCCTTCTGCCCACGGACGACTACCTCTCCTTCCTGCCCCTGGCCTGGATCGGGGAGCAGATGATGTCCGTGGCCATGGCCCTCACCGGGGGGTTCGCCGTCAACTTCCCCGAGGCGGTGGAAACCGCCATGCAGGACCTGAAGGAGATCGGCCCCCACGTGATGTTTAGCCCTCCCCGGGTCTGGGAAAGCATCCAGAGCCAGATCTGGGTGCGCATCTCGGAAAGCTACGCCCTCAACCGCTTCGTCTACGAGAGGCTCCTTAGGGTGGGCTACCGGGCGGCGGAGTACCGCATGCGGGGGAAGCCCATGCCCCCTGCCCTCCGCTTCGCCTACGGGCTTGCCGACCGGGTCCTTTTCCGGCCCCTAAGGGACCAGCTCGGCTTCCTGCGCCTTCGGCGGGCTTACACCGGGGGTGCGGCTTTGGGTCCCGATGTCTTCCGCTTCTTCCACGCCATCGGGGTCAACCTCAAGCAGATCTACGGCCAGACGGAGATCATCGGCATCGCTTCGTCCACCGGGACGGGGACGTGCGCCACGACACCGTGGGCCTGCCCATCCCCGGCACCGAGGTCAGGATCAGCGAGGAGGGGGAGATCCTCTGCCGCTCCGACGCCGTCTGCGCCGGGTACTGGGAAAGGCCCGAGGCCACCGCCGAGACCTTCCGGGAGGGCTGGCTCCACACCGGGGATGCGGGCTACCTCACGGAGGACGGGCACCTGGTGGTCATTGACCGCCTCTCCGACGTGATGCGCACCGAGAGGGGCACCCTCTTCAGCCCCCAGTTCGTGGAGAACAAGCTGAAGTTCTCCCCCTACATCAAGGAGGCCGTGGTCTTCGGCCATGGGAAGCCCTTTTTGGCGGCCTTCCTCAACATAGACCCCCAGACCGTGGGCAAGTGGGCCGAGGACCGGGGCCTGGCCTACACCACCTACCTGGACCTCTCCCTGAAGCCCGAGGTGGCCGAGCTGGTCCGCAAGGAGGTGGAGAAGGCCAACGCCGAGCTTCCCGAGGAGCTAAGGGTCCGCCGCTTCGTCCTCCTCTACAAGCTCCTGGACGCCGACGACGAGGAGCTCACCCGCACGGGCAAGGTGCGCCGGGGCCTCATCGCCAAGAAGTACGCCCCCCTGGTGGAGGCCCTCTACTCGGGGGCGCGGGAGGTGGAGGTGGAGGCGGAGTACCGCTACCAGGACGGCACCGTTCAGCGGGTGCGGGCCGGGGTGCCGGTGTGGGACCTGGGAGAGGGGGTGTTGGTGTGAGCTTCTTCCTGCAGCTTTTCTTCTCCGGGGTGGTGCTGGGGCTGGTCTACGCCCTGGCGGCCTTGGGGTTCGTCCTCATCTACAAGGCGAGCCGGGTGGTGAACTTCGCCCAGGGGCAGTTCATCGCCATCGGGGCCTTCTTGGCCTACTGGGCCATGACGGCCCTGGGCGCCCCCTTCTTGCTGGCGGCGGCCTTGGCCCTGGCCCTGACCGCCCTCTTGGGCTTCGGGGTGGAACGGGTGTTCCTGAAGCGCTTGGTGGGGCAGCCCGTCATCTCCGTCATCATGGCCACCATCGGCCTGGCCTCCTTGCTGGACGGGCTCATCCACCTTACCCCCTTTGGGGCGGGCAACTTTAGCTACCCAAGCTTCCTCCCGCCGGGGGGGTGAACCTTTTGGGGGTGCAGGTCTCCTACGCCCAGCTTCTGGCCACGGTCTTTACCCTGGGCTTTCTCGCCCTCTTCACCTGGTTCTTCCAGCGCTCCACCTTGGGCGTCGCCATGCGCTCGGTGGCCGATGACCAGATGGCGGCCATGAGCCTCGGGGTTTCCGTGGAGCGGGTCTTCGCCTTGGCCTGGGCGGCCGCCGGGCTCACGGCGGCGGCGGCGGGATGGTGGTGGGCACCATCTCCGGCCTGAACCTGGACGGGCTGG
>BBBL01000079.1 GCA_001311545.1 Thermus kawarayensis JCM 12314
CCCCCGCCGTAGGGCGCCCGCACCACCACGGGAAGCCCACCCGCCCCGGGAACGGTGCCGCCAGCGGCCCAGGTGGGAGAGGATCTGGTCTAAGGCGGGGTACAGAAACCCCGCGAACTGGACCTCGGCCACCGGGCGCATCCCCCCCATGGCGAGGCCGATGGCCAGGCCCAGGATGCCGCTTTCCGCCAAGGGGGTGTCAAAGACCCGCCTTTCCCCGTACTTCTCCTGAAGGCCCTCCGTCACCCGGAAGACGCCCCCAAGCCTCCCCACGTCCTCCCCGAAGACCAAGACTCTCTCGTCCCGGGAAAGGGCCAGGTCCAGGGCCTCGTTGACCGCCTGGACCAGGTTGAGGACGCGCGTCTTTTCCCTCACCATGCTTCCTCCACGTGGAGGCCCCGCTTGAGCGCCTCAAAGGCCCTTTTCTGGTCGGGGCCCATCTCCTTGTAGACGTGCTCCACAATCTCCTCGGGGCGAGGCTCCGGGGCTTCATCCGCCAGGGCGAGCTCTTTAGCGAACTCCTCCTCCAGCTCCT
The DNA here is from genome assembly GCA_001311545.1 of Thermus kawarayensis JCM 12314. The sequence continues at coordinate 536 of BBBL01000079.1, forward strand.
GGAGGAGGGCCTTTTCCGCCTCCTCATCCCAGAGGCCCCGTTCCTCCAGGGCCTTCCTCAGGCGGAGGATGGGGTCTTTGGCCCGCCAGGCCTCCTCCTCCTCCCGGGTGCGGTAGCGGGAGGGGTCGTCGGAGGTGGTGTGGGGGGCGAGGCGGTAGGTGAGGGCCTCGAGGAGGGTGGGGCCTTCTCCCTTCCTGGCCCTTTCCACCGCCTTCTTGGCCTCCAGGTACACGGCGAAGGCGTCGTTCCCGTCCACCACCACCCCGGGCATGCCGTACCCCTCGGCCCTTCTGGCCACGTAGTCCACCCTCATCTGCCTGCTCCGGGGGACGCTGATGGCGTAGCCGTTGTTCTGCACCAGGAAGACCACGGGGGCGCTAAAGACCGCGGCGAAGTTCAGGCCCTCGTGGAAGTCCCCCTCGCTGGTGCCGCCGTCCCCGATGGAGGTGGCCACCACCCAGTCCTCCCCCCGGTGCCGCCCCGCCAGGCCAGGCCCACCGCCTGGGGGATCTGGGTGGCGATGGGAATGTAGGGGTTCACCGCCCTAACCCCCTCGGGGAAGCCCCAGCCCGCGGGGTGGGCCCGCCAGTAGAGGATCAGGGTGTGGATGGGAAGCCCTTGGCCAGGAGCATGGCGCTTTCCCGGTAGCTCGGCACCACCCAGTCCCCCTCCTCCAAGGCCAGGGCCACCCCCACCTGGGCCGCCTCCTGGCCCATGAAGGGGGCGTAGACCCCAAGCCTCCCTTGCCGCTGGAGGGTGAGGGCCTTCTCGTCAAAAAAACCGGGCCCGGCGCATGGCCCGGTAGAGCCTCAAGGCTTCCCCCTCCCCTAGGGGGAACTCGCCCTTCTCCAGGTACTGGACCACTTTGGGCTTCACATGGGGGAGTTTACCACGGGCCCCAGCCTTTCCAGGGCCAGGCCAAGCTCCTCCTCGGCCTTGCAGAAGGCGAAGCGGAAGAGGTCCTTAGGGGGGTCTTCAAGGTAGAAGGCCGAGGCGGGGATGAGGGCCACCCGGGCCTCCTCCACGAGCCGGAAAGCGTCCCAGCCCGGGAGCTCGGCCATGAGGAAGTAGGTGCCTCCGGGGCGAAGGCCTTAAGGCCCAAGGCGGCAAGCCCCGAGAGGAGAAGGTCCCGCCTCCTGCGGTAGCCCTCCCTCAGGGCCTCGTAGAACCCCTCCTTCCGGGCCACCCTCAGGGCCTCGGCCACCCCCGCCTGGAGGGGCGTGGGGGCGGAGAAGCTCGTCCACTGGCGCATGCCCGCGAGGAGGGGCATGAACTCCTTGGGGCCCACGATCCAGCCCACCCGGTAGCCGGTGGCCTCGAGGCGCTTCCCCGCGCTCCCCACGGTGAAGGTGCGCTCCGGGGCGAACTCCCTAAGGCGCCTGGGCCTCTCCCCGTAGTAGAGCTCGTCGTAGACCTCGTCGGATATGAGGAAGAGGTCGTGCTTCTGCGCGAGGCGGGCGATGGCCTCTAGCTCCGCCTCCTTGAAGACGAGGCCCGTGGGGTTCATGGGGGTGTTGAGGAGGAGGGCCCGGGTCCTTTGGGTGAGGGCCCCTTGCAGGGCGGAAAGGTCCAGGCGGAAGCCCTCAGGGGTGAGGTCTAAGCGCACAAGCCTGGCCTCGGCCCCCGCCAGGAAGGCGTCCGGCAGGTAGACGTCAAAGAAGGGCTCCAGCACCACCACCTCGTCCCCGGGGCCCAAAAGGCTTTGCAGGAGGACGTAGAGGGCCTCCGTGGCCCCGGAGGTGACCACCACGCTTTCGGGCTCCACGGCGAACTCCTCGGCGAGGGCCTCCCTAAGGGTGGGAAGCCCCGCCGGGGGGGCGTACTGGTCGTAGCGGCCCAAGGCGCGGCGCACCGCCTCCAGGAGGAAGGGAGGCGGGGGATTAGAGGGAAACCCCTGGCCCAGGTTCACCGCGCCCAGGCGCTGGGCGAGCTGGCTCATCCTGGGGAAGATGCTCTCCTTGGCGGCTTGGGTGCGGGGGTGGAGGCGCATGGGGATAGGGTAGCGCAACTTTATGCCCGGGGGGAGGGGTCCCCGAAGAGGTGGAGGAAGAGGGCCTCGAGGCTCGGCGTCCCCCGGGAGACCTCCAGCACCTCCACGGGGAGCTTGCCCAAGGCCTCCCGCAGCGTCTCCCACGGCCCCAGGAAGAAGAGGACCTCGGGGCCTTCCGCGCTCCAACCTGGGCCTAAGGCCTTAAGGAGGGCCTCCGCCTTGGGCTCGGCGAGGCGCACCCGGTACCCCTCCCCGGCCCACTCCCGGAGGAGGGCCCGGGTGGGGCCCTCCTTCAGCACCTCTCCCCGGCGGAGGAAGGCCACCCGGTCGCTCACCCGCTCCACCCCGTCCAGGTCGTGGGAGGTGAGGAGGATGCCCCAGCCCTCCTTCTTGAGCTCCAGGAGAATCCCCTCAAACTCCCTCCGGCTCACGGGGTCCAGGCCCAGGGTGGGCTCGTCCAGGAGGAGGAAGCGAGGCTTGAGGGCGAGGGCCAGGGCCAGGGCCGCCTTCTGCTGCATGCCCCGGGAGAGGGAGGCGAGGGGGGCGTGGAGGCGGTCCTTTAGGCCAAAGCGCTCCAGCCAGGCCTCAAACCGGGGGCGGACTTCCTTTGGGGGAAGCCCCCGGATGCCCCCGAAGTAGAGGCGTTCGCCAGGAGGCTCAGGTTGACGTAGAGGTTGCGGCTTCCCTCCAGGAGGACGCCGAACTCGTGGCCCTGGGGCCTGCGCCGCACCCCGCCCTCTTCCAGGACCACCTCTCCCGCGTCGGGGAGGAGGAGGCCGAGGACGACCTTGATGAGGGTGGTCTTGCCCGCCCCGTTGGGGCCCAAAAGGCCCAGGATCTCCCCGGCCCCAAGCTCCAGGCTCACCCCCTTGAGGCCTCCAGCTTGCCGAAGCGCTTGTGGACGTTCTGCACCGAAAGCCGCATCAGTACCTCCCTAAAATCCCCCGCAGACGGACCAACTTGTGCATGTAGCCCAAGGCGAGAAGGCCGAAGCATACCAACAGCAAGGCCTGCAGGAAGGCAGAAAAGGCCACCCACCCCGTCCACTCCCCCCCGGCAAAGCTCCGGCTCAAGAGGTGGGCAGCTGGGGCCAGGGGAAGGTACACCATGTAATCCCGCCAATGGACTACCGAAAAGAAGTAGAGCAGGAGGCCAAACTGGATGATGGTAAAAAAAAGCTCAGGATCTGCTTGAAGTAGAGAGCGAGGGCAGCCATACCCAGGGAAAACCCCAAGGCCGCTACCACCAAAAGCGCCAGGGCAAGCAGCCAGAAGGTTCCGGATTGAAAGAAACGCCCGTCAGCAACAACAGAACCCCCAAAAGAACGCCCGTCCTGAACAGGATAAACAAGCTATCCGATGCTCCCCTAAAGAGAAGCTGGACCACAAGACCCCCTCGGGCCAAGGCTAAGTGCTCTAGCGTCCCCCTCTGAGCTCCTGAGCGATCGTGAAGGCCACAGATTGAAAAATACCCACCACTACGCCAAAGACGGCATACATGAAGAGGATGTCCTGCCCTCCGCCAAAGTCAGCGCTCGGGCCGGACACGACAACCGATCCCAGGGCCATCCATATGGCGTAGAAAAACGCCATATCCGCGAAGAGGCCAGCCAGAAAGTCAGGCCAGTAGGTCCGGTAAAAGTTCAAGTTGAGCCAAACCTCTGCGAAAAATTGGCGTAGATAAGCCATACTTTCCTCCCTATATGAGAGCTAGATGAACCGCGTATCGTGAAGCTCCGTATTGGGGCCGAGGACCAACCTAACCCTTAGTCGCTTGATCCACGACCCTTAATCAGCCTAAGGCCTAGCACTTGCCATTAACGATGCAGAACGAGCCGCAAATGAACTCACGCTTTGTGCTATCCGGCTTGAGAATCCACCGCATCTTCCTCACCTCCTTTCCCTAGCCCGTGCAGGGCCGAGGTGCCAGCTTTGCCTCGGTTGCCCCACTAAAAACACCTGGAGTTAGAAGAATAGCGAATGTTAGAGTAAAACCTGAAATCGCCCAACTGGTAGTAGTAGCCCGACCAGGCATCGCTGTAGCATCCCGTGGCCCCGTAAGCCACGCTCCGGCAGTGGGAAGAGGGCCAACCCGAACCGTAACAGGTGGGAGAACTGCTGCTGGCCGTCCAAGCGTTGGTCCGGGTTTCCACCCAGCCCCAAATGATGCTACTCATAGAACAAATGGCGGTGGCGTACACCTTCGCCCCAGGGGAAGCGGTAGTGGGCATGGCGGAGGCACTCAGGCTACAGGAGGGGAAAAGGGACTGGGGGGCGAGGTACTGGACCAGGAGGGGAAAGGTGTCTAAGCCCACCACCATCCCCCATCGGGGGTTTTCAAAGCGGGAGGCAGATTCTCCCTTTCTCCACCTGGGGGTAGATTATCGGGGCCGTACCGCTTCACCTGCCGAACGATTTCCCTCAGCTTAGCCCTGAGCTCCTGGCGTTGCGGTTCCTTGAGGGGAAGAGGGAACTTTCTCAAGAAGGCGTTCTCCAAGACGCTTACCACAAGCTCCTCGTCCGACCAAAGAGCGTGCTGCTCCTTCACAAAGCGGAGCTGTTCCTCCCAGAATGCCTTTTCCTCAAGGGTGGCTTGGGCCATCCTCCCTTGGGCGTATTCGGCGAACTTCTGCACGCTTTCCTCGCTCAAGAGGGGTGGCACTATATCCAGGGAAACCCTCCCCTCCTTCTCCCAGTACCGGACCCCGGGGGCGAGTTCTATCCAAGCGCCGGATTGATCTAGGGATTGGGAAGGTGTTGCGGTTGCCGCTCCCTGCCCGCAGCCTGCAAAAAGACCAGAGAGAACGACCAGGAGCGCCAAGAGCACTTTTGGATTCCAGGCGAAGGGCCTCACGTGGACCCGCCGTGTCCGGCCGCCGGCTTTGACCTCCTGGACCTCCTTGCACACCTTCTTCACCTCCCTTCCAAGTTAGTCCCAGGGTAGCAAAAGGAAGGTAACGCCCGCGTAACTCAGGAAGCTCTCATAAAGACTCCAGGGCGTTACGCGGAGGTTACGTGGGCCGGGGTAGCCTTTGGGCATGCGGCTCCTGTGGCTTCTCCTCGCCCTCCTCGGAGGCTTTAGGGTCCTTCCCCAGTGCCTCGTCCCCCACTGCCAGCCCCCGGGGCCGGGGCTTTAAGTGCCCGTACCTCGGTCTCGCAACATGGGATGCCCAAGCCGGGGCTAGGGGGAGACTTTTTGGGGCCCCCACCGCGGCTTGGGCCGCGGTGGGGTACTTAGAGGCCCCACTCCCTCCTGAGCCTTTCCGCCCGGGCCTGGGCGATGGGAAGGCGGGGGTCTTCGGGGGGTAGCCTCTCCAGAAGGGCCTCCCAGACCTCCAGGTCCTCCCCCAGGCGCTCGGCCAGGAGGAAGGGGGCGTCCGGGTCCTGGGAGGCCAGGGCCGCCCGCCTCAGGGCCTCCTCCAGCTCCAGGCGGAGGGCCTCCACCCAGGGGCCTGGCTTTGGGGAAGGAGGGGGCCCCGGTAGCGGGCGAGGGCTCCCCTCAGGTCCCCCTGCGAAGGGCCTCCCACACCTCCAGGAAGTCCGCCCGTAGGGCTGGGCCAGGCGGTAGGGGCGGCTTTCCACGGCAAGCCCTCGCCGCCTCAAGCGCAGGACCTCCATGCGGAGGGCGGGCCCGTTGGCCTCCCCGTAGAGGGCCTGGGCCAGGTCCTCCCCCCTCCACCCCTCCTTCCGGGCGAGGAGGAGGGCAAGGAGCTCTGCCTGGCGCAGGGGGAGGGGCTCGCCGCTAAGCCTTGGCTCCCCCAGGGCCTGGAAGTGGGCCCAAGGGCTTGCGGACCAAAGGAGCTCCTGCCCCCTCTTGGAGAGCTCTCCCAAGAGGGGTGGGGCCTCCCCAGGAAGAGGAGGCCCCGCATGGCCTCCTCCGCCGCCTCCTCCAGGAGGAGGGACAGGGCCTCGGCCACCCCTTCCCCGTCCCCCCGGTAAAGCCCCTGGGCCAGGGCGAGGAGGGCCTGGGTGAGGGGCTCCTTGGCCCAGGGCCTCGCCGCCTGGAGGAAGGGGAGGGCCTCCTTCCCCAGGAGGCGCACCCCGGGGGGGGCGAGGTAAGGGAGGGCGGGAAGAGGGGCCTCCTCCAGGGCCTTCCGCAGGTAGGCCCGGGCGGTGGCCTCCTCTCCCTGGAGAAGGCGCAGGTGGGCCATGAGGAAGCGGGCGTAGAGCGGTACCTCCCCCCAGGCCCAAAGGCTCCACCTGGCGGAGGAGGTCGGGGAGGGGAGGGTCTTCCTCGGCGAGGAGGGCGAGCCAGGCCCACTCCAGGAGGGCGAAGGGGGTAAACCCCCGGGCATGGGCTAAGGCGGCGTAGTCCAGGGCCTCCCTCAGGCGGCCAATCCGCCTCAAGGTGCGGGCCAGGGCGAGG
>BBBL01000080.1 GCA_001311545.1 Thermus kawarayensis JCM 12314
TGGGCCACCCGGCCCTCGGGCTGGGGGATGCCAAGCCTCCGGCAGAGGGCGTGGAAGGCCTCCCGGTCCTCCGCCTGGTGGATGGCGCTATAGGGGGTGCCGAGGAGCCGCACCCCGGCCTCTTCCAGGCCCCGGGCCAGCTTCAAGGGGGTCTGCCCCCCCAGGGTGGCGATGACCCCCAGGGGCTTCTCGTGCTCCACCAGGTTCAGGACGTCCTCCAGGGTCAGGGGCTCAAAGTAGAGGCGGTCTGCGGTGTCGTAGTCGGTGGAGACCGTCTCGGGGTTGGAGTTCACCATGATGGTCTCAAACCCCTCCTCCTTGAGGGCCCAGACGGCGTGGACCGTGGCGTAGTCAAACTCCACCCCCTGGCCGATCCTTATGGGCCCCGAGCCCAGGATCACCACCTTGGGCTTCTCCGAGGGCCAGACCTCGTCCTCCACCTCGTAGGTGGAGTAGTGGTAAGGGGTGTAGGCCTCAAACTCGGCGGCGCAGGTGTCCACGGTCTTGTAGACGGGCGCCACCCCCAGGGCCTTCCTCTCGGCCCGCACCTCTCGTTCCCCCTTCCCCAGGAGCTCCCCTATCCTGCGGTCGGGAAGGCCTAGGGCCTTGTAGAAGCGAAAGTCCTCCCGGTCCTTGGGGGGGTGGGTTTTGAGCCACTCCTCGGCCTCCACCACCTCCTTCATCTGGTGGAGGAACCAGGGGTCGATGCGGGTGGCCTCGTGGATGGCCTCCACGGGCATCCCCCGCCTTAGGAGCTCCAAGACGGCGTGGATGCGGTCGGGGTTGGGGTAGAGCTTCTTCTCCAGCTCCTCCCTCCTGACCCCGGCGAGGGCCCTCACGTCCCGCTCCAGGCCCCTTAGGGCCTTGAGGAGGGCCTCCTTGAAGGTGCGGCCCATGGCCATCACCTCCCCCACGCTTTTCATCTGGGTGGAAAGCTCGTCCCTGAGCCCTCCCAGGGTGTTAGGCAGGTCTTGGAACTTCTCGAAGGCGAAGCGGGGGATCTTCACCACCACGTAGTCAATGGTGGGCTCAAAGGAGGCCGGGGTCTTGCGGGTGATGTCGTTGGGGAGCTCGTCTAGGCGGTAGCCCACGGCGAGGAGGGCGGCGATCTTGGCGATGGGGAAGCCCGTGGCCTTGGAGGCCAGGGCGCTTGAGCGGGAGACCCGGGGGTTCATCTCGATGACCACCATCCGCCCCGTCTTGGGGTGGAGGGCGAACTGGATGTTGGACCCCCCGGTGTCCACCCCGATCTCCCGGATCACCGCCTTGGCGGCGTCCCGCATGCGTTGGTACTCCACGTCGGAGAGGGTCTGGGCCGGGGCCACGGTGATGGAGTCCCCGGTGTGGACCCCCATGGGGTCCAGGTTCTCAATGCTGGTGATGACCACCACGGTGTCGGCGTGGTCCCGCATCACCTCCAGCTCGAACTCCTTCCAGCCCAGCACCGACTCCTCCACCAGGGCGGTGTGGACGGGGGAGAGGCGGAGGCCCCGCCCCAGGACCTCCTTGAGCTCGGCCTCGTCCCTGGCGATGCCGCCCCCCGTGCCCCCCAGGGTGAAGGAGGGGCGGACCACCACGGGGTAGCCCACCTCCCGGGCGAAGTGGAGGCCCTCCTCCACGCTCCCCACCATCCTCCCCCGGGGCACCTCGAGGCCGATCCTCTGCATGGCCTTCTGGAAGGCCTCCCGGTCCTCCCCCTTCCTTATGGCCTCGGCCTTGGCCCCGATGAGCTCCACCCCATAGCGCTCCAGGACCCCTTCCTCGTAAAGGGCCATGGAGAGGTTGAGGGCGGTCTGCCCCCCCAGGGTGGGCAGGAGGGCGTCGGGGCGCTCCTCGGCCAGGATCCTTTCCAGGAATTCCAGGGTCAGGGGCTCAATGTAGGTCCTCTCCGCCAGCTCGGGGTCGGTCATGATGGTGGCGGGGTTGGAGTTCACCAGGACCACCTCGTACCCCGCCCCCCGCAGGGCCTTCACCGCCTGGGTGCCGGAGTAGTCAAACTCGGCGGCCTGCCCGATGGTGATGGGCCCGGAACCGATGATGAGGATTTTCTTGAGGTCTCTTCTCGGCGGCATCGCGTACCCGAGGGATGAGCTTAGCACAAGAGCGGGAAGGCGCCAAGGCGCTCTGGCGAACTTATACCACTTAGCCGGGTAGAGGTGCATAATCTTGCGCACAGGCCAGGGCCTCCCGCGCTATACTTGGCCCATGCGCAGGGTCCGCCCCGAGGAGCTTCCCGCCCTCCTGGAAGCCGGGGTCAGGGTGGTGGACGTCCGCCCCCCGGACAAGCGGCACACCCCCCTCCCCTTCCCCGCAGAATGGGTCCCCCTGGAGAAGATCCAAAAGGGGGAGCATGGCCTGCCCAGGGTGCCCCTTCTCCTGGTCTGCGAGAAGGGCCTTCTGAGCCAGGTGGCCGCCCTCTACCTGGAGGCCGATGGCTACGAGGCCATGAGCCTCGAGGGCGGCCTCCAGGCCTTGACGCAGGGGAAATAGCCCCGTAGAATGGCGGATGCTGAGCGTGGTGAGCGTAGCTCAGCTGGTTAGAGCACCGGACTGTGGATCCGGGGGTCGTGGGTTCAAGTCCCATCGCTCACCCCAATCCCGCCACCCCAAACGGGTGGTATTTTAAAGGGGGGCCTCGCCCTCCCTTGCGAGGATGGCGGAACCGGTAGACGCGCCGGACTTAGGATCCGGTGGGGCAACCCGTGCGGGTTCAAGTCCCGCTCCTCGCACCACCCGGGCGGGGCCCCTTTTCTGGCGAGGTGAGGCGTGGCGGAGATCCTGGAGCGTTCCGGTTATCTGGTGAAGGTCCGGGTGGAGGTCCCGGCGGAGAAGGTGGAGGCCAGCTACCAGGCCCTGCTTAAGGACCTTGCCCGCAAGGTCCGGATCCCGGGCTTCCGCCCGGGCAAGGCCCCCCTGAAGGTGGTGGAGGCCCGCCTGGGGCGGGAGGAGCTTTTGGCCGACCTGAAGGAGCGCCTGGTGGAGGAAACCTACCCCCAGGCGGTGCGGGAGCTTGGGCTTCTCCCGGTGGCCGCCCGGGTGGTGGAGGAGGAGCTCAAGGAGGGGAGGGGTTCCGCTACGTGGCCGAGGTGGAGAACTACCCCGAGGCCACCCTCCCCGACTGGCGGGGGTTTACCCTGGAGGTTCCTTCCCCCGAGGTCACCGAGGAGATGGTGGAAAAGGCCCTGGAGGAGCTCCGCCAGCGCTACGCCGAGCTCGTCCCCGTGGACCGGGAGGCGGGGGAGGGGGACCACGTCTACGTGCGCACCGAGGAGGGGGCGGAGTTTCCCATTGACCTCTCCATGGCCCTGCCCCACGTGCGGGAGGCCCTCCTGGGCAAGCGGGCGGGGGACGTGGTCCTGGTCCCCGTCCTGAACGAGAAGGGCGAGAAGGTGCGGGAGGTGAGGACCGAGGTCCTGGAGGTCAAGGCCCTGGAGCTCCCCGAGCTCAACGAGGAGTTCGCCAAGACCCTGGAGGCGGAAAGCTCGAGGACCTGAAGGCCAAGGTCCGGGAAAGCCTAAAGCGCCAGGCGGAGGCCCAGTACCAGGAGGCGAGGGAGCGGGCCTTTTTGGAGAGGCTGGCCGAGGGCCTGGAGGCGGACATCCCCCCCTCCATGCTGGAGGCCGAGGAGCGCCACCTCCTGGAGCACCTGGCCGAGGACCTCTACCGCCAGGGGGTGGGTCTCGAGGCCTACCTGAAGGCCCTGGAGGAGAAGGGGGAGCTTCCGAAGTTCAAGGAGGAGCTCCGCCAGGAGGCCCTGAGGCGGGTGAAGCGCTCCCTGGCCAAGGAGAGGCTGGCCGAGGAGCTCCGCCCCGAGCTCACCCAGGAGGAGTGGCAGGCTTACCTCCAGGCGGTGGCCCGCTCCTACGGGCTCACCCTCCCCGAGCTCAGGCGGGAGTTCGGGGAAAGGGGCCTGGAAAGGCTAAAGGCCGCCTACCTCCAGGACAAGGCCGTGCGCCTGGCCTTAGCCCAGCTTCCCTAGGGAGGCCATGGTGGCCCAGGGGGGGTTTTCCCCCTGGGCTTGCCGCTACAATGGGAGGCGGTATGGTGATCCCGTACGTCATCGAGCAGACCGCCCGCGGGGAGCGGGTCTACGACATCTACTCCCGCCTCCTCAAAGACCGCATCATCTTCCTGGGCACCCCCATAGACGCCCAGGTGGCCAACACCATCGTGGCCCAGCTCCTCTTCCTGGACGCGCAGAACCCCAACCAGGAGATCCGCCTCTACATCAACTCCCCTGGGGGGAGGTGGACGCCGGGCTTGCCATCTACGACACCATGCAGTTCGTGCGGGCCCCGGTTTCCACCATCGTCATCGGCATGGCGGCCAGCATGGCGGCGGTGATCCTGGCGGCCGGGGAGAAGGGCCGGCGCTACGCCCTGCCCCACTCCAAGGTGATGATCCACCAGCTGGGGCGGGGCCCGGGGCACGGCCAGCGACATCGCCATCCAGGCCCAGGAGATCCTGAAGGCCAAGAAGCTTTTGAACGAGATCCTCGCCCGGCACACCGGCCAGCCCCTGGAGAAGGTGGAAAAGGACACGGACCGGGACTACTACCTCTCCGCCCAGGAGGCCCTGGAGTACGGCCTCATCGACCAGGTGGTGACCCGTGAAGAAGCCTAGGCCCTACTGCAGCTTCTGCGGCCTCCGCCCCCCGGAGACGGGGAGGCTTTTGGAAAGCCCCATAGAGGACGTCTACATCTGCGAGGACTGCGTGGAACGGGCCCGGGAGGTCCTGGCCCGGGAGGGGCGCTCCGCCCCTAAGGGGCCAAGCCGCCTGCCCAGGCCCCAGGAGATCAAGGCCCACCTGGACCAGTACGTGGTGGGGCAGGAGGCGGCGAAGCGCGCCCTGAGCGTGGCCGTCTACAACCACTACAAGCGCCTCCTCCACCCCGAGGCGGAGATCGGCAAGTCCAACATCCTCCTCATCGGCCCCACGGGCACGGGCAAGACCCTCCTGGCCGAAACCCTGGCCCGCTTCCTGGAGGTGCCCTTCGCCATCGCCGACGCCACCACCCTCACCGAGGCGGGGTACGTGGGGGAGGACGTGGAGAACGTCCTCCTGCGCCTTCTGCAGAACGCCGACTTTGACGTGGAGCGGGCGGAGATGGGCATCGTCTACATCGACGAGATAGACAAGATCGCCCGCAAGTCGGAAAACCCCTCCCTCACCCGGGACGTCTCCGGGGAGGGGGTGCAGCAGGCCCTCTTGAAGATCATCGAGGGGACCATCGCCAACGTCCCGCCCCAGGGGGGCAGGAAGCACCCCCACCAGGAGTTCATCCCGGTGAACACCAGGAACATCCTCTTCATCCTGGGCGGGGCCTTTGAGGGGTTGGAGAACATCGTGAAGGCGCGCACCGAGCGCACCACCATCGGCTTTACCCGCCACCAGGCCAAGGAGGAGCCCCTGGAGGTCATCCCCGAGGACCTGGTGAAGTTCGGGATGATCCCCGAGTTCGTGGGCCGGGCCCCCCTCATCGTCCAGCTCCACTCCTTGGGCGAGGAGGACCTGGTGAGGATCCTCACCGAGCCCAAGAACGCCCTGGTGAAGCAGTACCAGGAGCTTTTCCGCATGGAGGGCATGGAGCTTCGCTTCACCCCGGCGGCCTCAGGGAGGTGGCGCGAAGGGCCTCAGGCGGGGCACGGGGGCCAGGGGCCTAAGGGCCATCCTGGAGAGGACCATGGTGGACCTGATGTTTGAGGCCCCGGGGAGCGGGGTCAAGGAGATCGTGGTGGACCTGCCCCACCTGGACAACCCCTTAAAGGCCCTGGAGGAGGCGAGGCTTAAGCAGGCCTCCTGACCGGAGGGGGTGGCGTTGTACCCCACCGCGGCTTTCGCCGCGGTGGGGGCCCCAAAAAAAGCCTCCCCCAGCCCCGGCTTGGGCATCCCATGTTGCGAAACCAAAGTGCGGGCACTTAGCCTTCCAGCCTCCGCACCAGCTCCTCCTTGAGGGCGAAGAGCCTCTCCGTGAGGGAGACGTGGTAGACGTGGGGGTTCACCAGGCGGCGCACCCCGGGGTCCAGCCGGGCCACGTCCCGGTCCCGCCTTTCCCGCAGTCTTTAGGGGGAGGGGAGGGAAGAGGCGCCTCCCGTGGCGGAAGGCCTCCTCCAGGAGGGCCTCGAGGGCGAACTCCCCCGGCATCAGGGTGCGGCGCTTGGTGGGGTCCGTGGGGTGGCGGAGGCAGAGGGGCCGGTCCTCCCGCACCTCCTCCTCGGCCAGGGCCAGGAGGTCGGCGGTGGCCAGGCCCCGCCGGTCGTAGACCCGGTAGACCCGCTTGTGCCCGGGGTTCAGGACCTTTTCCAGGGAGTCCGAGATCTTCATGGCCGGGGCCCAGCTCCCGTCCTCCCGGATGGCCACCAGCTTGTACACCCCCCCCAGGGCCGGGTAGCCCCAGGAGACCACCATCCTGGTCCCCACCCCGTAGACCAGGCGCTTTAGCAGCCGGTCGGGGTCCACCCCGTAGCGGGGGGCCTCCTCCAGGATCTGGCTTTTGATCTGCCAGATGACGAGCTCGTCCAGGTCCCCGGAGAGGACGATGAGGACCTCGGGGAAGCCCGCCCTGTCCAGCTCCTTGGCCACCTGGATGGCGAGGTGGGCCAGGTCCCCGGAGTCTATCCGCACCCCCACGGGCCTGTGCCCCTTGCGCCTCAGCTCCTCAAAGACCCGGATGGCGTGGGGCAGGCCCGAGTGGAGGGTGTCCACGGTGTCCAAAAGCAGGATGGTGTCGTCGGGGAAGACCTCGGCGAAGGCCCGGAAGGCCTCCTCCTCGGAGTGGCCCAGGGCCAGGAAGGCCTGGACCAGGCTGTGGGCGTGGGTGCCGGAGGAGGGGAGGCCCAGGAGGTGGGAGAGGCTCACGGCGCTGGAG
>BBBL01000081.1 GCA_001311545.1 Thermus kawarayensis JCM 12314
CCAGGGGGTCCCCCACCAGGCGGGGCCGAAGGCCGCCACCAGGAGGAGCCCGGCGAGGAGGAGGAGGCCCAAAACCGCCCCGGGGTTGCGGAGGAAGCGGCGGAAGAGCTTAGGCATAGCGGATCCTCGGGTCCAAGAGGGCGTAGAGGAGGTCCACCAGGAGGTTGAGCAGGGAGTAGACCACCCCCACCAGGAGGGTGACCCCCATGACGGCGGGAAAGTCCAGGCTGGTGGCGGACTGGGTCACGTAACGGCCGAGGCCGGGCCAGGAGAAGATGGTTTCCGTGAGGACCGCCCCGGAGAGAAGGCCCCCAAGAAGCCCCCCGAGGAGGGTGAGGACGGGCAAGGCCGCGTTTTTAAGGGCGTGGCGGAAGACCACCTGCCCCTCGGAAAGCCCCTTAGCCCAGGCGGTGCGGACGTAGTCCTGGGACAGGACCTCCAGCATGGCCGCCCGGACCATGCGGGCGAGGAGGGCCGCCGAGGCCGAGCCCAAGACGAAGGCCGGGAGGACCAGGTGGGCGAGGGCATCCCGGAAGGCCGCCCACTCCCCCGCCAAGAGGGCGTCCAGGCTCACCATGCCCGTGACCCTAGGAGGGGCAGGAGGAAGGGATCCAGCCGCCCAGGGCCCGGCAGGAGGCCCAGCCTGTGGTGGAGGAGGTCCAGGAGGAGGATGGCCAGGAAGAAGACGGGGGTGGAGCCCAGGAGGAGGGCGAAGAGGCGCACCAGGAGGTCGGGGGGCGGTTTTGCCGCAAAGCCGCCCAGACCCCTGTGGGAAGGCCCAGGAAAACGGCCACCAGGAAGGCGCTCAGGGCGAGCTCCAAGGTAGCGGGGAAAAACTCCCTCAGGTCCTCGGCCACGGGCCTCCCCGTGCGCAAGGACCGGCCCAGGTCCAGTTGGAAAAGCCTCTTTAGGTAGAGGCCGTACTGGACCAGGAGGGGCCGGTCCAGGCCGTAGCGCTCCCGGAACTCCCGGATCTGCTCCTCCCGGGCGTTCTCCCCCAGGGCGGCCACGGCGGGGTCTATGGGGATCACCTGGGAGACGAAGAAGGTGACGAAGGTGATCCCCAGGCCCACCAGGAGGACGTAGGCGAGGCGCTTGAGGAGGTAGGAGGCCATGGGGAAGGCCCGCTACGGCTGCTTGCTCACCTGCACAGGGGGGAGGACATCATGGGGTTCTTGAGGAACCCCTCCACCTTGCCGGAGAGGGCGATGGGCTGGGCGGGCTGGTAGAGGACGACGTAGGGCCCTGGTGGAGCACCCGCTCGGTGAGCACCTTGTAGAGGGCCTTGCGCTTGTTGGTGTCCGCCTCCAGGGCCGCCTGCCGGGCCAGCTTGGCCGCCACCTCGTCCTGGTAGCTGTTCCGCCAGGCCAAGGAGCGGGCGCCGTAGTCGGCCCAGGGGGTGGCGTTCCCGTCGGGGTCAGGGAAGTCGGGGCTCCAGCCCGCCAGGACCATCTGGTGGTTCTGCGCCCGGTAGGTGGCGAGGAGCTCGGCGTTGGCGATGGCCCGGATCCGGGCCCTTAGGCCCGCCTTGGCCATGTCCGCCTGGAGCTTGGCGGCCACGTCGGGGCAGGGCACCCCGCCGCCGCAGATCCCGGTGCTCACCAGAAGCTCAAACTCCAGGCCCTGAGGGTAGCCCGCCTCGGCCAGGAGCTTCCTGGCCCGGGCGGGATCGTAGGTGTAGGGGGTGGCGGGGTTATGGCCCAGAAGTCCCTTGGGAATGAAGGTCTGGATCTTGAGGGCGTTCCCCTGGAGGAGGCCCTGGATCAGCTCATCCTGGTTGACCGCATAGCGCACCGCCTCCCGCACCTTGGGGTTGGCGAAGGGGCTTCCCGCCTTCATGTTCATGCCCAGGTACTGGAGCCTCAGGGTCTCCGCCCGGAGTACCTTAAAGCGAGGGTTGGCGGCGATGGCCCTCAGGGCCTCGGGAGTAAGCCCCTCGGCGATATCGATCTCCCCGGACTCCAAGGCGGTGCGGAGAACGGCGGGCTCCTGGATGTAGCGGAGGATGACCCGCTGGATCTTGGGCTTGGTGCGGGCGTAGGGGTTGGCCTCGAGGATCACCTGGCTCCCCCGGTCCCAGCGCACCAGGCGGTAGGGGCCGGAACCGGCCGAGTTGCTGCTTAGGAAGTCCTTGCCGTAGTCGCCCCCCTTGGCGTTCCTCTGCGCCTCCTCCGAGTCCACCACCCCGCCGATGGTGAAGGTGAGGATGGAGAGGAAGGACTGGGGAGAAGCGCTCTTGGGAAGGCGCACCTCCACGGTGTAGGGGTCCAGGGCCCGGTAGGCCCCGGGCTTGAGCTGGGCGATCTCGGTGTACAGGAAGGAGCCGGGGCCTTCAGGGCCAGGGCGCGGTCAAAGCTGTAGACCACGTCCTTGGCCGTCACCTCCCGCCCCGTGGAGAAGCGGCTTCCCTTGCGCAGGTTGAAGGTGAGGACAGTCGTCCTTGCCCCGCTCCACCCTCCAGCGCTCCGCAAGCCCCGGGCGGAGGGTGGAGAGGTCGTTCCCCTCAAAACGCACCAGGGTCTCGTAGAGGTTGTCGGCGATCATCACCCCGCTGAACTCGTAGACCACCTGGGGGTCCAGGGTGATGAGGTCGGTGAAGTCGCCGCCGTAGACCAGAACCTGGGTCCGGTCCTGGGCGTAGCCCATAGCCGCCAAAACCGTAAGTGCCAGCCAAAACCCACGCTTCATCGCTTGACCTCCTTGTGCCGCCCCATTCTAACCTTTCAGGCTCCCCAGGGTAAGCCCCTGGATGAAGTAGCGCTGGGCCAAGAGGAAGACCAGGATGGGGGGAAGGGTGCCCAGGGTGAGGCCCGCCATGAGCACCGTCCACTCGGTGGAGAACTGGTTCTGGAAAACCGCAAGCCCCACGGTAAGGGGGCGCATCTCCAGGGAGTTGGTGACGATCAGGGGCCAGAGGAAGCTGTTCCACCCCGCCAGGAAGGTGAAGGTGCCCAGGGTGGCCAAGGCGGGAGCCGCCAGGGGCAGGGCCACCTTCCAGTAGACCTGCCAAGGGGTGGCCCCGTCCACGATGGCCGCCTCCTCCAGCTCCCGGGGAAGCTGCAGGAAGTGCTGGCGCATGAGGAAGATGGCGAAGGCGTCAAAGAGCCCCGGGAGGATGAGGCGTAGTAGGTGTCCACCCACCCAGGTTCCGCATGAGGATGAAGAGGGGAATGATGAGGACGTGCACGGGGATCATCAGGGTGGCGAGGAAGAGGAGGAAGAGGGCCCCCTGCCCCCGGAAGCGGAAGCGGGCGAAGGCGTAGCCGCCATGGCCCCGCTGGTGAGGTTGAGGAAGGTGAGCCCCAGGGCCACCAGGAGGGAGTTCAGGTACCAGCGGCCGAAGGGGACGGCGGTGAGCACCCGCTGGTAGTTCTCCAGGTGAAGCTCCCGGGGCCACACCTCCACGGGCAGGTCAAAGACCGCCCCCGGGGCCTTGAGGCTGGTGGAGACCATCCAGAAGAAGGGGACGAGCATGGTGAGCCCCCCCAGGAGGAGGAGGAGGTAGACCAGGACGTCCCAGAGCCTTCCCAAAAGCTTCACGCTTCCTCCAGAACCCAGCGGCGCCTCAGGGCCCACTGCAGGTAGGTGAGGGCGAAGAGGATGAGGAAGAGCACCCAGGCGATGGCCGAGGCGTACCCCATCTCAAAGGGAAAGGTGCCGAAGGCTTCCGGTAGAGGTAGAGCATGAGGACGTTGGTGCTGTCCAAGGGACCCCCTCCGGTCATGGTGTAGACCAGGCCGAAGACCTGGAAGCCCCCGATCATGGCGAGGAGGGTGTTCAGGAAGACCGTGGGGGAAAGCAGGGGGAGGACCACGTAGAAGAAGCGCTGGAGCCGTTGGCCCCATCCAGCTCGCCGCCTCCAGGTACTCTCGGCTGATATTTTGCAGCCCCGCCAGGAAGATGAGCATCCTGAGGCCCACCCCCGCCCAGACCGAGGCCAGGATGACCCCCCAGATGGCCCAGTGGGGGTCGGAAAGCCAGCCGGGGCCTTCCCGGGCCAGCCAGGCCAAAAAGGCGGGGGGCTCGGCCCCCAGGAGACGCCATAGGGCGGCAAGCTTCTCCCCCACAAAGCGGAGAAAGAGGTTCACGGGGCCCACCGTGGGGTTTAAGACCCAGCGCCAGAGGAGGCCCACCGCCACCACGCTGGTCACCGTGGGCAGGAGGTAGAGGGTGCGGAGCACCTTCACCCCCCACCAAGGCCGGTTGAGGCCCAGGGCGAGGAGCAGGGCGAGGACCATCTCCAGGGGCACCGCCACCCCCACGTAGAAGAGGGTGTTCCAGAAGGCCCTGTGAAAGACGGGGTCCTCCAGGAGGCGGCGGTAGTTCTCCAGACCCACCCAGTTCTCCTGAATGGTCCTCAGGGTGAGGGGCCTGAGCCCGTCGTAGTCCACGAAGGAGAGGAGGAGACTTGTGAGGATGGGGCCCAGGTTGAAGGCCAGGAAGCCCGCCAGGGAGGGCAGGAGGAAGAGGAGGGGAAAGCGGAAGTAGACGCGCACGGGAGCCTCCTGGCCTCTTGGGCTAGCGCTTCCTGGCCGCCTGGACCTCGTCCAGGATCTTCTGCACCTGAGGGGCCGCGCCGTCCAGGGCGGTCTTCAGGTCGGCCTTGCCCTGCCACACGGGCTCCAGGGCCTTGTTGATGAGCTGCAGGGCCTCGTTCCAGCGCTCAAAGGTCTCCGTGGGCCGGGCGGTGCGGTTCACCGTGAGGAAGTACTGCTGGTTCTTGGGGGGAGGAGGAACGAAGAAGTCCCTGAGGTTCTGGATGCTCTTCTCCACGCTCTTCACATCCACCCCCCGGGCCGGGATGATGAGGCCGGTCTTGGTGAAGGCCTGGCTCGCCTCGGGGCCCGCCAGGAAGGAGAGGAGCTTCCAGGCGGCCTCGGGGTTCTTGGTGCCCGCGGCCATCACCCAGCCGGAGCCGTCTATGTCCACGATGCTTCCCGCCTTGCCCCGGGGGAAGGGGACCACGTCAAAGTCAAACTTGGCCCGGGCCTTCAGGGTGGGCACCCGCCAGCGCCCGTCCACGATCATCCCCGTCTGGCCGTTGAGGAACATGGTGAAGGCCCCCCGGTCCTGGGCCTCCTCGGGGGTGGGGGCCACGTGGTGCTTGTAGCGGAGGTCCAGATAGAACTGGAGGCCCTCCAGGGAGGCGGGGCTATTCAGGAGGAACTTGCTGTGGTCGGGGCTGTAGAAACGCCCCCCCGCCGACCAGACCCAAGGCTGCCAGAAGAGGTAGAAGGTCTGGAAGGAAACCCCCCACTGGACCCGGCGGCCGTCCTTCTCCAAGGTGAGGGCCTTGGCGTAGCGCAGGAAATCCTCCCAGGTCCAGTCGGGCCGGGGGTCGGGAAGGCCCGCCTTGCGCAGGAGGTTCCGGTTGTAGAAGACCACCAGGTTGGAGACGTCCCGGGGAAGACCGTACTGGACCCCTTCCCACTGGAAGGCCTTGAGGATGCCCGGGAAAATGTCCCCGGTGGGGTAGCGGTCCCGCTTCAGGAAGGGGTCCAGAGGCCTCAGGACCCCCTTGAGGCCATCCCGGGGAAGTCTATGTTGTTGAGGAAGAAGACGTCGGGCGGGGTCCCGGCGGCCATCATGGCGGTGATCTTGGCCAGGTACTCGTTGGAGGGGATGTTGATGTACTCCACCTGGATCCCCGGGTTCCTCTCCTGGAAGAGGCGCAGGACCTGCTGGTAGGCCTGGATCTCCTCCTGGCTTCCCCAGCTGGCCAGGACCAGCTTCTGGGCCGAAGCCAGACCCAAAAGAAGCAAAAGGACGCCCAAGAGCTTTCTCATGGTTCACCTCCAAACACCCATTGCCCGGTGGGGGTGTACACCCCCGCCAGGGCTTCCAACGCGGCCCGCACCTGGACCGCGCGGTAGCCGTGGGTCGCCAGGTAGCCCAGGGGCCTTCCCTCCAGGTGTCGGAGGTCGTCGGGATTGCCCAGGGCCACCACGTAAAGGGGCTTGCCCAAGGCCAGAAGGGCCCGGTAGAGGGCCTTCTGCCCCTCCTTGAAGGGCCCGAGCCAGTGGAAGGTGGAGAGGACCACCCGCTCCGCCCCCCTGGCCTCGGCCACCGCCCGGGCCACCTCCTGGGAGGAGGGGTCCTCGGAGAGGACCAGGCCCCGGCTTCCCCGGAGGTAGGTGGGGGCCAGGTCCGCCAGGGTGGCTCCGCCCCGTAACGGTCCGTGACCTTTAGGCCCACCACCAGGGTCCCCGGCCCCGGGATGGGCAAGGGCCCGAAGAGGTGGACCACCCCCCGGCGGGCGGCCTCCAGGGCCAGGGCCTCCTCCTCCTTGGGACCGAAGGGACACTCCCCTCCCCGGGCCAAGAGGGCGAGGGCCCGTTTCCTGGCCTCTTCCGCCCGGGACCGGGGGATCTCCTTGCCCAGGGCCCCCTGCAAGCGGGCGTGGACCTCGAGGATGGCCCCCTCGTCGGGCTCCAAAAGGAGCAGGTCCGCCCCGGCCTTCACCGCCAGGAGGGCCGCCTCCCCGGCCCCGTAGTTCCGCTTGATGGCCCCCATGGCCATGTCGTCGGTGAGGACCGCCCCCTTAAAGCCCATCTCCCGCCGCAGGAGTCCGGTAAGGATGCGCTCCGAGAGGGTGGCGGGAAGCTTCGGGTCCAGGGCGGTGAAGAGGATGTGGGCGGTCATGAGGGCAGGCATCCCCGCGGCCACGTAGCGGCGGAAGGAAGGAGCTCCACCCTCTCCAGGGCCTCCCGTGGCTTGTCCACCCGGGGGAGGTCCAGGTGGGAGTCGGTGGCGGTGTCCCCGTGGCCCGGGAAGTGCTTGCC
>BBBL01000082.1 GCA_001311545.1 Thermus kawarayensis JCM 12314
CCCCCTGCCCGAGGAGGAGCGGACCGACCTCACCCACCTCCCTGCCTTCGCCATAGACGACGAGGGGAGCCAGGACCCGGACGACGCCCTCTACGCCGAGCGGGTGGAGGGGGGTTTCCGGCTTTTCGTCCACGTGGCCGACGTGGCGGCCTGGTGCCCCCGGAAAGCCCCTTGGACCAGGAGGCCCTGCGCCGTGGGGCGAACCTCTACCTCCCCGAGGGGACGGTGCCCATGCTTCCTTCGGCCGTCACCGAGTTCTGGGCCTGGGCCTAGGAGAGGTCTCCCCGGCCCTCACCTTTGAGCTTTGGGTTGCGGAGGAGGGGGAGCTTCTGGAGGAGAGGCTTTACCCCTCCTGGGTGCGGGTAAGGCGCCTCACCTACCGGGAGGCCCTGGGGGTGGAGGCCCTAAGGCCCCTTAGGGAACTGGCGGAGGCCTTCCGGGCGCGGCGCCTCGCCCAGGGCGCCCTGGAGATCGGCCTCCCCGAGGTGAAGGTGCGGGTGGAGGGGGAAGCGATCCGGATCACCCCCTTGCCCCCTTACGAAAGCCGGGTCTGGGTGCGGGAGGCCATGCTCCTTGCGGGCTACGCCGCCGCCCACCTGGCCCTTAGGGAAGGCCTCCCCTTCCCCTTCGCCACCCAGGAAGCCCCCACGAGGCGGGTGGAGGGGGAGGGCCTCGCCGCCATGTGGGAGCAGAGGAAGGCCCTGAGGCGGGCCCAGCTCAAGGCGGTCCCCGCCCCCCACAAGGGCCTCGGCCTCCCCCTCTACGCCCAGGTGACGAGCCCCCTAAGGCGGTACCTGGACCTGGTGGCCCACCAGCAGCTCCGGGCCTGGCTTAAGGGGGAAAGGCCCCTTTCCCAGGCCGAGGTCCTAGAAAGGGTGGGGGCGGCGGAGGCGGTGGCCGACCTGGTGCGGGAGGCGGAGAGGAAGAGCAAGCTCCACTGGACCCTCCTCTACCTGATGGAGGAGGGATATGAGGGGCCTGGCGTCCTGGTGGAAAGGCGGGGCGGGCAGGGGGTCTTCCTCCTCCCCGAACTCGGCCTCACTGCCCAGGTGGCCCTGCCCAAGGCCCTCCCCCTGAACGCCGAGGCCCGCCTCCGCTTCCTGGAGGCGAACCTGCCTGCCCTCGAGGCCCGCTTCGCCCTGGTCTAGGCGCCGCATCGGGGTGGGGGTCATGCCGGGCCCCGTGCCGGCCCAGGCCGGCACGGGGTGGCCTTAGTCTTCCCCTTGGGCCTTGGTGAAGCCGGGTTCGCCGTCAAACTCCTGGAGCTTTTCCAGGTGCATCCAGCGGAAGCGGCTCGCCACCCGGCTTACGAGGTCCAGAATCTCCGGGTCCCTGGCTTCCCCCTCCCCCGTGTAGAGGAAGCGGCAGCGGTAGTGGTCCACCAGGTCCGTGAGCCCGCCGGTGGGGGGGTAGACCTGGGTGCCCCGGTTGGAGATCATCTTGAGCCGGAAGGGGGTACCCGCGGCGAGGGCCTCCAGGGCCTTTCCCAGGGCCTCGGGCAGGAGGTCGCTTTCCACGAAGACGTCCACCCCCACGACCCGGCGGCTCCGGGGGACGATGGGGGCGATGGCCCCGTCCACCTGGGGCAGGCGGAATGGCTTGTAGCTCCGCACCTGGGTCTTCCTTGGGGTATTGCCCAGGTTCTGGATGATGGCCTCGGTGTACTCCGTGGTCTTGGCCCCTCGGTCGTAGCCCACCACGTCCCCTGTGAGGACCCGGCCCTCCTCGAGGGTGTAGAGGAGGGCGTTCTCTATGAGGTCCGCCGTGGCGAACTCCTCCAGGTAGCGGAGCATCATCACCGCCGAGAGGAGGACCGCGGTGGGGTTGATGACGTTCTTCCCGGCGTACTTGGGGGCGGAACCGTGGACGGCCTCAAAGATGGCCACCTCGTTGCCGATGTTGGCCGAGGGGGCGAAGCCCAGGCCCCCGATGAGCCCGAGGTGAGGTCGGAGAGGATGTCCCCGTTCATGTTGGTGGTGACGATCACCTCAAACTGCTCGGGCCTTTTCACTAGCTGGTGGGCGGCGTTATCCACGATGATGTGGGCCGCCTCTATCTCGGGGTACTCCTGGGCCACCTTCTCAAAGGCCCGCTTCAGGGTCCCCTCGGCGAGCTTCATGATGTTGGACTTGGTGGCGCAGTGGACCTTCTTCCGCCCCTCGGCCCGGGCCAGCTCAAAGGCGAAGCGGGCGATTTTCTCCGAGCCTTCCAGGAGATGAGTTTGAGGGTCTGGGCCACGCTCGGGGTCTGCATATGCTCAATCCCGGCGTAGAGGTCCTCCACGTTCTCCCGCACCACCACGAGGTCAATGCCCCGGCCCGCATAGGGGGTGGGGACGTTGGGGAACTCCCGCACGGGGCGGACGTTGGCGTAGGTCTCAAAGAGCTTCCTTAGGGTAACGTTGGCGCTCTTCTCCCCGTAGCCACCGGGGTTTCCAGGGGACCCTTCAGGGCCACCCGGGTCTTGCGGATGGACTCAATGGTCTCCTGGGGAACGCCCGAGGCGATGCCCCGCCGGAAGACGCTCGCCCCCGCCTCTCGCACCTCGTAGGCCAGGGGGGCTTGGCCGCCTCGAGGACCTTGAGGGTGGCCTCCACGCACTCGGGTCCGATGCCGTCCCCGGGGATGACGGTGATGAGCTTGCGCCCGTCCTCGAGGACGTGCACCTTCTTGCCGGTTTCCGTGGTGATCAGGGGCATGGGTTCACCTCCGGGGGCGGAATCGCCCCCCCTTACACTACACCACGGGGCTTGAGGCCCTGTAGACTCGGGGCGTGGCCCGGGTGGTCGTGGTGGGGGCGGGGATCGTGGGGGCGGCCTCGGCCTACCGCCTGGCGGAGAGGGGGCTTGAGGTCCTCCTCCTGGAGAAGGAGGCCACCTTCGCCCAAGGCTCCACCGGGAAAAGCGCCGCGGGGGTGCGGGTGCAGTTCTCCGAGCCCTTGAACGTCCTCCTCTCCTACCACTCCATCCTGGAGTACCGGGAGATCCCCGAGGCCGCCTACCGCCCCACGGGCTACCTCTTCCTGGTGCCCGAGGGCCTAGCCGAGGCTCAAGAAGAGGCCCTTAAGGTGCAGAAGGCCTTGGGGGTCCCCGTGGAAAAGCTTTCTCTGGGGGAAGCCCAGAAGAAGGTGCCCTTCAGGGAAGAGGGCCTGGCCTACGCCACCTTTGGCCCCATGGACGGCGTCATAGACCCCCACGGGGCCACGGCCTATTACCTCAGGGAGGCGAGGCGCTGGGGACGGAGGTGCGCTTTTCGGAAGCCTTCCTCTCCGCCCGGCGGGAGGGGGGGCTTTGGCGTGTGGAGACGGCTAAGGGGCGGTACGAGGCCCCCTACCTCCTCCTCTCTACCGGGGCCTGGACGGGGGAGGTGGCCCGGGCCCTGGGTTTGGAGATCCCCATCTACCCGGTGCGCCGCATGGTCTTCGCCACCGCCCCCGCGCCCTTTCCCCACGCCTTCCCCCTCACCATAGACCTCGCCACGGGCTTCTACCTGCGCTCCGAAGGCCCCCGCCTCCTCCTCGGCCGCTCCAACCCCAAAGAGCCCCCGGGCTTCCGGGAGGGGGTGGACTGGGGGTGGCTCTCTCCCACCCTCGAGGCGGGCCTCGCCCGCTTCCCCTTCCTGGAGGGGCTTTCCCTGGACCCAAGGGCGAGCTGGTGGGGCTACTACGAGATGACCCCCGACCACAACCCCATCCTGGGCTTCGTGGAGGAGGGGCTTCTGGTGGCGGCGGGTTTCTCGGGGCACGGGGTGCAGCAGGCGGCCATGGTGGGCCGCCTCATGGCGGAGGAGGTGGTCCACGGGAGGGCCCAGAGCCTGGACCTCACGCCCTTCCGCCTCCGGCGCTTCCAGGGGGGGAGGCTTCTCAAGGAGCGGGGCATCGTCTGATACCACCATGCTGGCGCAAGCCAGCCTGGGGCCCCGGCAAAAGGTTCCTAGGCAGGCTTCCTGGAGCCTTAGAGCGAAGGGAACAGGGAGAAAGGGCATTTGGGGAAGGGCTGGGGGCCCCCCTCCCCGCAGGGGTATACTCAGGTCGGTCCCTCGGGACGGGAAGGAGATCGCCGTGCGGGTATTCCTTGTGGTGGGGGTGGTGCTGGGTCTGGCCTTGGCTCAGGGGGTGGTGAAGGACCTGACCCCGGGGGTGCTGGAAGGGGTGCTCCGAGGGGCCAAGGTGGCCTACGAGCGCACGGACACCGGAGTGTACCGCCTGGAGATGGCAAAGCTGAAGAAGGTCTGGCTCAGCCTGGATTTCTGCCGGGAGGAGCGTTGCGGGGTGCTCACCCTAAGCGCAGGCTTCACCTTGGAGGAACCCCCGGCCCTTTCCCTCCTCAACCAGTGGAACCGGGACCACCGTTTCAGCCGGGTTTTCCTGGACGAGGAGGGTACGGCCTGGGTGGAGTCCGACCTGGACCTCACGGGCGGGGTGAGCCTGGGGGCGGTGGAGGCCTTTCTGGCCCTTTTCGCCGAGGAGATCCTTCCCGAGTTCATGGACTTCATCGGCTTTGAGCCTTGACCCTGGGCCTTCCCTCCCCTATGATGGGGGTTGCCTGGCGCCGGGCGGCGTAGCTCAGGTGGTCAGAGCACACGACTCATAATCGTGGTGTCGTGGGTTCGAGTCCCACCGCCGCCACCAGGAAACCCCGCCCTCGAGGCGGGGTTTTTCTTGCTACACTAAGGAAACGGGCCCGGGATCCCCCCGGTGGCCTCTGGAGGCGTATGCGCGCGCACATCATCACCTACGGGTGCCAGATGAACGAGTACGACTCCCACCTGGTGCAAAGTGAGCTGGTGAGCCTTGGGTGGGAGCTGGTGGACTCGGTGGAGGAGGCGGACTTCGTCCTGGTGAACACCTGCGCCGTGCGGGGCAAGCCCGTGGAGAAGGTGCGCTCCCTTCTGGGCCAGCTCCGGAAGGAGAAGGAGAGGCGGGGCCTCCTCATCGGCATGATGGGCTGCCTGGCCCAGCTGGACGAGGGGCAGCAGATGGCCAAGAAGTTCGGGGTGGACATCCTCCTGGGCCCCGGGCCCTCACCTCCTTGCCTGAGGCCTTGAAGGCCAACGAGAGGTTCTTTGACCTCACCTTCCGGGAGGCGTCCTGGACTACATCCCCCCGCCCCCCAAGGGGGCGCTCTCCGCCCATGTGACCATCATCCGGGGGTGCAACCACCACTGCACCTACTGCATCGTCCCCACCACCCGCGGCCCCGAGGTCTCCCCGCCACCCCGACCTCATCCTCAAGGAGATGGAGCTTCTCAAGCAGGCGGGGGTGGTGGAGGTCACCCTCTTAGGCCAGAACGTGAACTCCTACGGCAAGGACCAGCCGGGCTTTCCCAGCTTCGCCGAGCTCCTCCGCATGGTGGGCCGGATGGGCATTCCCAGGGTGCGCTTCCTCACCAGCCACCCGGTGAACTTCACCGACGACATCATAGAGGCCATCGCCGAGACCCCGGCCATCACCCGCTACATCCACCTGCCCGTCCAGTCCGGCTCGGACCGGTCCTGAGGCGCATGGCCCGGGAGTACCGCCGGGCCCACTATCTGGAAAGGATCCGGAGGATACGGGAGGTGCTCCCCGATGCCGTGCTTTCCACCGACATCATCGTGGGCTTTCCCGGAGAGACGGAGGAGGACTTCCAGGAGACCCTCTCCCTTTACGACGAGGTGGGGTATGACCAGGCCTACATGTTCATCTACTCCCCCCGCCCCGGCACCCCCGCTTACAGGCACTTCCAGGACCTGCCCCGGGAGGTGAAGGTGGAAAGGCTGAAGCGCCTCATTGAGAAGCAGAAGGAGTGGAGCTACCGCAGGAACCTGGAGTGGGTGGGGAAGACCGTGGGAGGTCCTGGTGCGGGGGGCGGCCAAGGAGGAGGGGTATGTACAGGGGCACGACCGGGGGAACCACCCCCGTGCTCCTCCCCCGCTTCCCAGGCCCCCGTGCCCGGCCTCTACCGGGTGGAGGTCAAGCAGGCCACGCCCCACCTGCTTTTCGGGGAGGTGGTGGGGGCTGAGGCGCCTCTTCCCATTCCCCTTCCCCTGGCCTAGGGGGTGAGGGTGCGCCCCCTTCTCCCCCTCCTGGTGGCCTTGGCCCTTTTCCTCCTGGTCTTCGCCGGATTCCGCTTCACCGGGGTGGGCCTGGTTTTGGCCCTGGGCCTCGCAGGCCTCCTCTACGGCGGGGTGGCCCGCTGGCAGGAAGGGGTGCTCCGGCGGGGACCCTCGAGGCCCGCCCTGGAGCGCCTGGCCATGAAGGAAGCTTGGCGGCGGGGAGGGTACCTGCTTCCCCGGGACCTTGCCCCTTTCCTGCCGGAGGAAAGGCCCGGGAGCTCTTGGAGGGCCTCCGGGAGCGAGGCCTTTGCCGGAAGGAGGGGGAGGGGTACCGCTTTTAGACCATGCGGGAGGCGGAGGTGGTGGTTCTGGGGGCCGGGGTGGCGGGGCTCACCCTGGCCCGCCTCCTTTATGAGAAGGGGCGCAAGGTCCTGGTGGTGGCCGAGGCCCTGGGGGAGGCGAGCCGTCCCCCCGTGGCCCTGGTGAACCCCTTGAGGGGCAGGCGCTTCACCCTGGCGGAGAAAGGGGAGGAGGCCCTGGAGCGGGCCCTCGCCTTCTACGGCCGCTTCGCCGAGCTGCACCTCGGGGTCTTCCGCCCGGTGCCCGAGGCCGAGCGCCCCAAGGTGGCGGGGAGGCTTTCCGGCCTCAGGCACCGCTTTGAGGGGGAGGGGGTGCTTTTGGAGGAAGCCTTTTGGCTGGAG
>BBBL01000083.1 GCA_001311545.1 Thermus kawarayensis JCM 12314
TTTCGGGCGCCCTCCAGCTGGAAGCGGTAGCGCTCGGCCTTCAGGTCCACCTCCCCCGTGGCCCAAAGGGGCCCCTCGAGGCCCACCCCCTGAAGCCTGGCCTCCACCCGGTCCTCCCGGAAGGCCACCTCCCCCTTGACCCGGTGAGGAGGAAGCCCACCAGCTCCACCACCCCGCCCTCTACCCGGTTCTCCCCCTCCAGTCCTCCGGGCCCAAGGCGCCAGCTCCCCCAGAGCCTGCCCCCTTTCAGCCCCTCGTAGAAGAAGGAAAGCCCCCGCACCTCTCCCTGGTAGCGCACCTCCCAGGCGGAGAGGTCCGGGGCCAGGGCCTGGCCTCCCCCTGGAAGCTCCCCCCGGGGAGCCGGGCCACGAAGGTATAGGGGTTTTCCCCCAGTAGGGTGAGGCGGACGGGAGGCAGAAAGAGCCTTTCCCCCTTGGGAAGCTCCACCTGGGTCTCCTCCAAACGGAGTTGCCGGAAGACCACCCGGATGGCGGGGGGAGGCCCCGGTTTCTCCGGGATCAAGGCCTCCCAGGTGGGCCGGACCTTAGCCCCCCTTACCACCAGGGATACGGGAAGCTCCTTGCGAAGAAGTCCCAATAGATCATAGCCCAGGCGCACCTCCTCCGCCTCGAGGGCAAGCCCTTCCCCCTTAAGCACCACCCCCCTTAAGCGCAGCCCCAGGAGGAGGTGCCCCCTCACCTCCTGCACCTGGCCCTTAAAGCCCGCCAGAACCAGGCCCCGCTCCACGGCAAGACGCAAAAGGGAAGGCCAGGCCAAAAGGAGGAGGAGCAGGGCGAACCCCAGGAGGAGGAGAAACCCCCGCCGCATCCCTATTAGCATAGGCACCGGAGATGAAAACCGCGTGGCAAGGAGGGTGACGACTCCCCGCTCTAAAGAGCAGGGCTACAAGATACGGGCTACGCCCGTGACCACGGTTCGTGTAGAGCATTTACTGCCACCACAATCCCCGCAGGCTCCGCCTAAGCCTTTGCCAGGATGTTCTGTGCGGCCGCTATGTCCCGGTAAAGGAAAAATCGCCCTGTACCCAGAAGTGCCTTCCGCGTATTTAGCCTTAGGAGGAGGTATACGCCTTACAAAGCCTGTTCTAGACCTCTTCTTCCCCCAAGGGGAAAACCACATGTCCCCCGAGGAAGCCTTACATGAAGCCCTGCTCCTTTGGGGGATGAGTGGACAGACCCCCTGGGTGAAGCTGTCCGAACACTTTAGCCAGCAGGCTGACAAGCCCGTAGGCGGCATTGGTCTTCACTGTCGGGGTGGCTCTCCCAGGACCAGGTAGATGCGCAATCCGCTGGGTGCCCTGGGGTCTTCCCTGACATACAGGTACCTGGAGGGGTCGTTCTCAATCTCCCTCGTAAACCTCTCGGGAGGTCTATCCGGCAAGCAGTGCCAGCTTATGTCTATGGGTACCTTCTGGCCCAGAGGAAGGAGTTGAGGCCCTTTCAAGCTGTACCGTGTGATTTCGGGGTAAGGTAAGGGGTCTGGGATGCGCACGGTTTGGCCTGGGGGGAGAAGTGTTACGAACTCCTCATTGCCTCGATCATAACTCCACATCCGCCACTGCTCCCCCATGTGATTCGTCACCATCACCCCCTGACAAACACCCCCGGCTTCGTACATCACGAACAAACTCGGAATACGCTCAGGAACAAACCCCGGGCAAGCGGTAAGCAGGAGGGAGAGGCCGGCAAGAAGCCCAAAAAAACCCAACTGTTCTGAGGGACCTCATCTCTTTCACCTCCGGTACATGCCGTATGCTCCGCTGTAGAAAGAGCCCATATCGGTTACATTGACATACCGCCCTTGTGGTATGTCCCCCGCACCTTTTGTTGTCCACAGGAGGACACTGGCGGAAAACCAACCCTCGTGCACAATGTATGCCTGGGACATGGCGTAGTGGCCCTCAAGCCCCAAAGCACGACCAGTAGCATAGAGGGCAATAACAGGTTCGTTGTCCCGTCCAATCTTACCCCGCACAATGTCCCGCACACGCCAGGTGTGTTGGGAGAAGTCAATCAGGGAGATTGGTATACCTACGACAGTGAGTACTGACCCAGCATAAGCCAGGTTCACAAATGCCTTGTGGCTACCCCGCATCTCCCAGTTTTTCCCTTCTGGCTGGCGTGGTAACTAATCCATGTGTTGGCCCCAGGAATCATATTGGTATCCCGGGTCATACCCTGCCCCATGAAATGCCAGGTGTCCGTGTAGCGGGCAATCCTGGGCTGGTAGTAGTTGATGCCATCCCGTGTCCCGAGGAGCACCGGGTCGAACATGATTTGGGCGAGCTCCCTTTCAGAGCTTGGCGGTCTTCCGTTCACGGTTACGAAATGCACATTGGGGCCGCTTCCAAACCGTTCCCGGTGGAAGGCGTACCAGTTGAAGAGCCGAACTATGGACATGGGGCCGCAACCGACATAGTCCAGGCGCATTAGCCCGCTAGGACCAAAATCCCAAGCACCCCAAGTACCGTCCGGCAGATAACGATATTCTGCTATTGTCTGCTCATTCCCAAACGGGTCTCCCTCTAAAAGACCATTAGCAATGTCGCATTTGTTTTGCGTGGAGCAATCCTGCGGGTCATTGGGGTTGTAAAGGCTGTCGTTGGCAATGTCGCCGTTGTAGCGGTTTCCCCTCACCACACTGGCATAGCCCATGCCAGCACAGAACCAGCCCATACACCAAGCCCGCTCGTTGACATACTGCGGGCTTATACCCCTGGAAGCCATCTGGGTTTCCAGGAGGGTCAAAAACCCCTCTACATCCAGACTGCCGTCAGGCAAGGTAAGCGCCTTAGGGTCGGTACTCCGGTGCTCTGAGGGCTAAGGCCCTGTCCGCTGGCTTCGGCAAGGACCCTTGCCCAGTCTTCTTTCATCTTGTCCAGGATGCCGTCCTTTTGCCTCTGCTCAATGAGGGTCCGCTGTGCCTTTCTCCACTGCTCTACAACCGCCGGGTCCACCTCGGTCGCCGTGGTGGTATCCCAGATGCGCCCACTGCGGTCTTCCAGGTAGAGAACCCCGGGGGTGGGGCTGAGGAACCGCTTAAAGGAGCCTGCCCGGTCCCGGGTTTCCACTATGCTCTTGAAACTGCTGGCAGGGATGATGAAGGAGAAGAAGCTACGCTTATCCGTGGCCCCAACCGCAAAGAGGGCATGCTCTGGGTCCGGTGCACTCAGGGTTGCCCAGAACTCGCCAGTCCCAGGCCCCAATAGAATCAAGTGGTGTAGCGGCTTGCCAGACATATCGTAGACCATTTCCCTGGCAATCCTGTAGCTCTTCCCTTTTGCCGCCTGTGGACTAAGCCCGCTCGTGGAAACCTTCAGACCCACAGCAAGAGATTCAGCCAGAGCAGGAGGGATGGGGTCCCCATCCGAAGGGGATGCACTGGAGGGTTGAACCCCGCCCAACTGACAGGACGCCACAAGTCCGCTGAACCCTACAACCAGCCACCAGCGACCCAGGAACTTCATGTTTGTACTTACCCCTATTTCACTCTAACCCAACACAAGGTAGTTTGGGAACCCCTTTCTCCCTCAGAAGGGCAGGGGGCCGTACACGGCATCATCCGCTACCCGAGCGGCCTCCTCAGGAGGAAGGTGACGACTCCCCGCTCTAAAGAGCAGGGCTACAAGATACGGGCTACGCCCGTGACCGCGGTTCTCATGGGACGGCGTGGGCCGTCCCTGTCCCCGCAGGCTCCGTGCGAGCCTTTGCCAGGATGTTCCGTGCCGCCGCTATGTCCCGGTGTAGGTGGGTACCGCACCGGGGACAGGTGTACTCCCGCACCCACAACGGCCTCTTTTCCCGATGACCGCACACCGGGCAATCCTGGCTTGTATGTTTGGGGTCTACCCCGATGACCCGCCTACCAGCCACAAGCTTAGCCCTGCCGGGCTGACCCTCCGCTTTGTAGGCGAGGATTTGGAGAAACTGTGCCCAACCGGCATCCAGTACCCCTTTGGCGATGTGAGAACGAGCAGGCCAAGTATGTTCAGGTCTTCGTGGACGATGGTGCCATATTCCTTCACCAACCCCCTGGCAAGTTTGTGGTGGAAGTCCTTGCGCTGGTTGGCAATCTTGCGGTGCAGCCTGGCCAACCGGGTTTGGATCTGCCTGTACCGATAGCTGCCCATCTTCTTGCGGGAAAGCTCCCTTTGAGCGTTGGCTAGTTTCTCCTGTGACTTCTGGAAGTACCGTGGGGCCTCCACTGTTTTGCCATCCGAGGTGATGAGGAAGTGGGGGTTGGTGCCCAGGTCTATGCCTACGGCCCTTTCGTTTGGGGGAAGAGGCTTGGGCTCCACCTCACAGGTGAAAACGATGTACCGGTGGTCCCCCTCCCGCTTTACGGTAGCGGTCTTTACCTTGCCTTCCAGGGGGCGGTGTAGCTTTATCTTCACCGAGCCGATGCCGTAGATGAGAACTCGTTTTCCATCCTTTTGAAGTTTGACCCCGGTAGCCCCGGCCTGGGGGAAGGTGAAGGAGTCGTAGCGTCCTTTTCCCTTGAAGCGAGGGTATCCGGCTTTCCCTTTCTCCTTCAGTCTGCGGAAGAAGCCCTGGAAGGCTTTATCCACCCGCTCGGTCACGGGCAGAGCCCGTATCTTGATGACGTTCTGCAAGACCTGGGAATGAATGCCTCTGTACTCCGGCAGCTCGGCCCGTATCTCGGGTAGATACCTCTTCTGTTCGTAGAAGCCTACGGTCTTTCCTGCCTTCTTGTAGGCACCCCTGCGTTCTTGCAGGGCGGCGTTGTACAGTTGGCGGCAAAGGTCCAGGGTTTTCTCCAGGTCCCGGGTTTGGGGCTTGGTGGGGTAAAGGCGGTATTTGAAGGCTTTAAGCATGGTCGTCCTGATAGTGGCGTGTGGTGCGTTCTTCGGGCACGTGCGTATGCTAGCACATTCGCCGCCCACTATGGTATGTGCCCCTTCGGAGCACGTGGGGGAGTCCATGTATCTCCGGTTTAAAAACCAGGGGAAACAAGGTAGCCCTTTGGGCTGACATAGCTCCCCCACACCTCCTCTTTTTTTGTAAAATGCCCCCATGCCGCGTCTGGTGGCCTTGGTCAAGGGAAGGGTACAGGGGGTAGGATACCGGGCCTTCGCCAGAAGAAGGCCCTGGAGCTTGGCCTTGCCGGCTATGCGGAGAACCTCCCCGACGGCCGGGTGGAGGTGGTGGCCGAAGGCCCCAAGGAGGACCTCGAGGCCTTCCTCCACCACCTGAGGCAAGGCCCCCGCCTGGCCCGGGTGGAGGCGGTGGAGGTCCAGTGGGCCGAGGAGATGGGGCTGAAGGGCTTCTACGTGTACTGAGCCAGGCCTGGGGCCTCACCCCCGAGGCCAAGAGGGCCTCGGCCAGGGCCTCCTTGAGCTCCCTCAGCCCCGTGCCCTTCACCGCCGAAACCGGCACCCCTCCCAGGCGCTCCCGCAGGTAGTGGAGGTCGTAGGGCGCCGCCCGGTCGGCCTTGCTCAAGGCCAGAACCCTTGGGGCCTCCACCCGGAGGTCCTGGAGGAGGGCCTCCACCACCCGGTGCCGCTCCAAGCTCCCTCCTCCGAAGCGTCCAGGACGTGGACCAAAAGGTCCGCCTCCCGCACCTCCTCGAGGGTGGCCCGGAAGGCGGTGAGGAGCTCCCCCGGCATGTGGCGGATGAAGCCCACGGTGTCGGTGAAGAGCACCTCCCCCACCCCGGGCAGGAACCCCCTCCGGGTGAGGGGCCGTAAGGTGGCGAAGAGCTTGTCCTCCCCCGGCTCCCCGCCCCGGGCCAGGGCCTGGAGGAGGGTGGTCTTGCCGGCGTTGGTATAGCCCACCACGGCGACGAGGGGCACCCCCCGGCGCTTCCTCTGCCTCCGGGCCTCCTCGCGCTTCTGGCGTACTCCTCCAGCCTGCGGGTGAGGTGGGCGATGCGCTCCTGAAGGCGCCTGCGGTCCACCTCCAGCTTGGTCTCCCCCGGGCCCCGGGTGCCGATCCCACCCCCTAAGCGGCTCATCTCCTTCCCCTTCCCCACCAGGCGGGGGAGGAGGTACTTGAGCTGGGCCAGCTCCACCTGGGCCTGGGCCTCGGGGGTCTTGGCGTGGAGGGCGAAGATGTCCAGGATGAGCTGGGTCCGGTCCAGGACTTTAAGCCCCGTGGCCCTCTCTATCTCCCGGGCCTGGGCCGGGGAGAGCTCCAGGCCGAAGATGAGGGTGGCGGCGTTCTCGTGGTAGGCCAGGCTTTTCAACTCCTCCAGCTTCCCCAGGCCCACCAGGTACCGGGGGTCCAGGCTCGGCCGGAAGACCAGGACCCGCTTCACCGGCACCCCCCCGGCGGTGCGGGTGAGTTCGGCCAGCTCCCTAAGGGCGGCCTCGGCCTCGGGACCCTCCCCGGTGTCCACCCCCACCAGGATGGCCCTTTCGCCGCCGCCGTCCAGCACCTCCCGCACCCGGGCCTGGCGGGAGAGCTCCTCCTCCAGGGCCTCCACCTCGGCCCTCAGGTCCAGGTCCAAATACTGGAAGTAGGGCCTGGGGGGCAGGAGGCGCCAGTCCTCCTCCGCCGCCTTGGGGGGGAGAGGAAGGCCAGGTGCAAGGTGGTGGGCTGGCCCCCCTCCACCTCCAGGGCCGCCAGGCTGTCCAGGCGGTGGAGGAAGAGGACGGACAGGTCGGGCCGGGAAAGCCCGCCGGGAGAGAGGTGGGTGTGGAGGAGGCGGAAGCCGGAAAGCCGCCTTTCCGCCCTCGCCCCCTCGGG
>BBBL01000084.1 GCA_001311545.1 Thermus kawarayensis JCM 12314
GGCCTGGGCCGTCATCCCCGTGGCCATGCTCATGGCCGCCGCCGTCACGGCCAGGCTGAGCCCTCCGAAGAAGCTGGCCACGAGGCTCGCCAGGTAGCCCGCGATGAGGAGGCCGCCGCCATGCCCCCCGCCGTCATGAGGAGGGTCTGGAGCCAGGCCTGGAACATGTCCACGAGCCCCTTACCGATGCCCAGGACGAAGGTGCCCATCTGCCTGAGCCCGGTCTGGATGGCTTCCTTGGTCATGGTCCCGCACGCCACGGGGGAGAGAAGGGCGTTCGGGTTCGGGGCCACGTTCCGGTAGTTGAGCTTGCCGTCCGTGTCCACGAAGACCTCGAGGCCGCACACCCTGGGGTCCCACCCGTTCCTCTGGGCCAGGTCGTTCAGGGTCTCCGCGAAGATGCGCCGGTTCTCCCGGAACTGCCCGACGAGTTGCTCCACGGTGGTGTTCACGATTTCCCTGGCCTGGGAGGCGATGTAGCCGCGGGCCGGGAGACCCCAAGCTCCATGCCCCCCCGCACCACATAGGCCCGATGGTCCCCATGATGAAGGCCCACACCACCACGGAAAGCCACCTGCCGAAGAGCTGGGGGCCGAGGCCGATGGGCAGGGCCAGGCTCCCCGCCACGATGGGCCAGAAGGCCGAGGCCAGCATGAACATGGTGCTGATGAGCACCGTGAGGACCATGGCGATGATGACGAAGGGGACGAGAAGGAGGGAAGCGGGGTTGAGAAGCTGGGCCGCCGTCCCGATGCCGGAGAGGAGTTGCTGAGCCCACCCCGGCATGTTGGGGGCGTCGTTCAGCCCCGTGCCCACGAGGTGGACCACCCCCGCCTCCGCGATGGCCACCAGGGTGAAGAGGGGGTTGATGACCGCCCCCAGGGCCTTCAGGTTGTTGGCGGCCTCCGTCATGGCGTCCGCCAGCTCCGTGCGGAAGGTGTTGGTCACGGCGTAGTACACGCCCTGCGTCCCGCCGAAGCTCTCGTCCAGGACCTCCCCGAACCAGAGGAATCCCCCCGCCAGGACCACCCGGCCATGGCCCCCAGAATCTCCTCCAGGCTCCCGTAGTAGACCGCTCGGATGAGGCTCCACACGAGGCCCACCACGATGAGGCTCCGCCCGATGGTGTAGGCCCCTGCCTGGAAGTCCCGGAGGCTCGCCTTGAAGAGGGCGATCCAGTCGTTGAGGTTGAGCATGGCGGAGAGGATGCCCGTTAGGAAGTCCCGCACCCCCTGGTCTATCTGCCCCTGGGGCGGCGGGGGCGGGTCCGCCAGGGCCAGGAGGAAGAGGAAGGGGAGGAAGGCGAGAAGCCTCGCGCCCCACCCCTTGGCAAGAAGGGCCCGCCTCACGGGCTACCCCCCGAGGGCGGCGGGGTGCCGCTCTGTGCCCTCCATTGCCGCGCCAGAATCTCCAAGGCCTCCCCCGCCACCACGTACTTGGCCGAGGTCTTCTCCGCCTGGGAAGCTACCTGGGCCATGACGGCCCGTAGCTGGTCCTGGGCGCTCTGCTCCTGCTTCTTGATGAGCTCCACCAGGTTCTGGTTCACCTGGACCAGTTGTTCTACAGTCATGGCCTGCTGGGCGGCCAGGTTCTTCATCTCCTGCACCGCCCGGAAGGAGTCCTGGGCCTGGAGGCGGATGAGCTCGGCGAAGCCCTCCACCACCACCTCCATCACCTCCCGGGTGGAGGGGGCGGTCTGGGCCTCGGAGACCAGGCGCTCCGTGATGCCGGGGTCCGCCACGGAACCCCCCGAGGCCTGCTGGGCTCCCAGGGAGGCCCCAGGGGAAGCGCTCTGCGCCCCCAAGGGTCCCTGGGGGAGGCCCACGCTGGCCCCGGAAAGCCCCCCGGTGAGGGAAGCCCACCCCCTCTGCACCGCCTCGGCGATGAAGTTCCAGGCGGCCCCCAGGGTGTCCCAGAGGTCCTGGAGGGTGTTCTCCAGGCTCAGGTTCTCCTGCTGGTTCTTCACGTTCTGGGCCACCCGGGACTGGTTCTCCAGGAGCTGGGCGGTGCGCTGGAGGTCCCTCAGGCTTTGCACCGTGTTCTCAAAGCCCAGCTGGGGCACCACCCCGGAGAGGAGCCGGGCCCACCATTCCGGGCCCCAGTAAAGGGGGTCGTCCCCGGGCCTCCAGGCGTCCAGCTCCCGCAACTGCTCCGCTCGCGCCCGGGCCAGAGCGTTCAGGACGGCGTTCTTCTGCCTGCGGATGTCGGCCATGAAGTCCGTGAGGGCCTGGTCCACCTGGTCCACCAGGGGGTTCAGCTGGTGGAGGCCCAGGCTCTTCCCCAGCCAGTCCAGGGCCAGCCCGGTGCCGTAGTAGATGGCCTGGTTCTTGAAGTCCTCCCACATGTCCCCCAGCTGGTTCCAGTAGTTCACCGCCTTCTTCACGGTCCGGTGGGCGGTGCAGAGCCACCGCACGGAGGCGAGCTCGTAGAAGCCGATGAAGCGGCAGGCCTGGGTGATGAAGCCGTCCAGGTCCTCCATGAGGCCCTGGGCCTGGAGGTTCTGACCCGAAAGCCCCGTCCCCTGGACCTGCAGGGCGAGGAGGGCGTAGGCCGTGCCCGTCTTCTCCCCGGTGTAGTCCACCTCCAGGCGGAGCGCCGTGGTGCCGCCGAAGCCCCCGGTGTCCCAGTACCGCTTCACCTGGAGGGAGGTGGTGCGGAAGACCTCCCGCCCCGAGGGGAGGGCCACGCCCCTCACCTCGAGGACCCTCTCCCCCGGCTCCGGCACCACCCGGGCCGCCACCTCTAGGACCCGCCCCTCCGGGTAGGCCCCGGGCCTCGGGGAAAGCCACTCCACCCTCACGGCGAGGGCGGGGAAAAGGGCGAAGGCGAGGGGAATGAGGGCCTCATGCTCGCCCCTCCGCCAGCTCCACCACCGCCCTTAGGACGTCCCCGCCGTGCTTCTCCACCACGGCCTTCCTCCGGGCCGCCTCCTCCTGGGTGCTGGTGAAGAGCCAGTAGTCGTAGGGCGTGGGCCAGAGCTGGAGCACGTCCCCCTCCTTCCGGTCGTCCCGCACCGCCCACACCATCACCTCCCCGTAAAGCCCCTTGACGCCCCCCAAGGAGTTCCACACCGCCATGGCCCGGTCGGGGAGGCCGAAGACCCTCCGCACGTGCTCCTCCTCCCCCTGCACCCGGAAGAGGAAGACCCATGTGGTGTTCTGGAGAATCCTCCCCGCGCTCTCCCCGGTGAAGTCCTGGAGGCTCTGGGTGATGCTCCAAATCCCGCCCCCCAGGTGCCGGAACCTGCGGTAGAGCTCCTCCACCAGGCTCGCGGCGTAGGGGTTCTTGAACACCTTCCAGGCCTCGTCCAGGACCACCAGGAGGTTCCGCTCCTCCCCCCGCTTCTTCCCCTCCTTCGCCCGCTTCCAGATGAGGTCGGCCATGAGCACCGTGCCCACCACGTCCAGGCCCTCGTAGGTGTCCAGGCCCTCCAGCTCGTAGCACACCACCCGGGCCGTGCTCACGGGAACGGAGGTGGGGCGGTCCACGAAACTGCCCATGGGGGAGTCCCCGGTCCAGGACTGGAGGCGGAGGGCGAGGCTCCGGGCCACCTCCTTCTCCGAGGGGGAGATTCCCCGGCCTCCCACCTCGTCCAGGGTGAGGAGGGTCTTCACCAGGTCGGAGAGCCTGGCCCCCAGGTAGCGCTTCTCCTCGGCGCCGTCCTCCCCCAGGTCCACGGTGGTGGCCCGCTTGTAGGTCTGGTCTATGGCCGCCTCCAGGATGGCGTTCTCCACGGCCTCCTGGGTGGGGTCGTCCCCGGGGGGCACCATGGCCCGGAGGAGCTTCAGGAGGTCCCCCTTCTTCTCCGGGGTGGGCTCCACCTCCCCCTCCTCCAGGTCGAAGGGGTTGATGGAGGTGCCCGCCCCGGGGCGGATGTCCACCATGGCCCCGCCGAAGGCCTCCACCAGGGCCTGGTAGTTCTTCCCCCGGTCCAGGATCACCACGCTCACCTTGTCATCCCGCAAGAGCTCCGAGAGGAGGTACTGCACGGAGAAGGTCTTTCCCGAGCCCGTACCCCCCACCACGATGCCGTTGTAGTTCCGCATCCTCTTGTCGAAGGGATCCAAGTAGACCAGGGCCCCCTGGCGGGTCCGGAAGAGGGCCACGGGCCTGGGGCTTCCCGTCCACGCCCCCGTGGTGGGGAAGAAGTGGGCGGCGTTGGTCTCCAGGAGGTAGACCCGCTCCTCCGGGATGCCCCCGGAGAAGGGG
The DNA here is from genome assembly GCA_001311545.1 of Thermus kawarayensis JCM 12314. Next base: position 4,210 of record BBBL01000084.1, read on the forward strand.
GCCAGGGTAAGCCAGGGGGTGAGGAGGCCGTTTCTCAGGACCCGGAAGGGGTTCCCCGGCACCTGGCTCAGGGCGCTCACCGCCTGGCTCACCCGCCCCTCCAGGGTCCCCCGGTCCCGCTCCAGGAGGACCAGGCTCACCCCCACCTGGAAGATGTGGTCCCCCGTCTGGGAGACGTGGGTGATGGCCCCCTCCGTCTCCACCTGCCCCACCCGCACGTTGGGGTCCACGTAGGTCCCCGACTGGGAGGCGGCGTAGTACCGCCTGGCCCGGGCTTTGAGGGCCCGGATGGCGAGCTCGAAGGGTTCGTGGAAGAAGTCCATCACCAGGTAGAAGCGGTCCCCCCCGGCCCGGGCCAGGACGTCCCCCATCTCCGCGTAGGTCTCGTCGGGCACGGTGTAGAGGGAAAGGATCCCCGCCCACATGCCCCCCACGTAGAGGGCGTCCCGGTAGGAGTTGTCCACCTCGCTCCGGGCCACCTGGCCCTCAAGGTGGGAGGCCTCAGGGAAGGGATGCGGCGGATGGCCTCCCGGGGGTAGCGTTGCCAGGTCCTCACGTAGCGGGGCGCCTCCGACAGGGCCAGGGCGGGGTTGAAGTAGCGGTAGATGGCGGTGAAGAGCTCCTGGTCGTCCATGGGAAAGGCGGGGATGCGGTAGCTCGAGGCCGCCTGGACGATCCGGGCCCGCACCTTCTCCGCCTCCGCCACCACCTCCTTCCACTCCTCCGGGGTGAAGGGCACCCGGCGCCTCCTGTGCCGGGGCCTGCCCAGGAGGACGCTGAGGTAGACCCGCTTCTCCAGGACCTGCCCCCTCTGCCACCGCTCCACCCAGGCCTGGTAGCGCCGCTCCTGCAGGAAGCGGGCCGTGGGGTGGGAGGCTCCAGACCCCGGTAGCGCTCCACCCGGGCGAAGGGGGACGGGGAGACCTCCACCACGAGCCTGGCCCGGCTCCCCTCGGGCACGCCGCTTCTGAGAATGGCCTTCACCATTCCCACCAAGCCCTCCATGTAGGCGGTGCTGGTGAAGAGGGTGGGCTGGAGCTCCAGCCGCACCCCAAGCTCCACCCGCCCGTCGTTCAGGACCACCAAGCCGTCCTGAAGCTCCCAGTACGGCAAGAGCGCGGTGAGGGAGTCCTCCCGCGCCCGGGAGAAGGGGCTACCTCTGGAAGCGCTCGTCATAGACAAGGGGAGTCGTGTCCTCGTCCCGCTCCGGGCGGTAGCGCTCCTTCTGGGTGAGCCAGGCGATCTCCTGCCACAGGCTCGCCCCAGGGAAGCGTACCCGCAAGCGGTCGGAAAACTTCACCGCCAGAAACCCCGCCGCGCCCGCCAGCACCAGGCCCAAGGCCGGTGCGGCAGGGCCCCGCCCACCTGAAGCCCCACGGTCATGGCCACGGCCCCGAGGAAGAGTTGCCACAGCTCGAGGCCGAGGAGGGTCAGGGGCTGGTAGAGCCGCCACACCCGGAGCCTGAGCATGGCTAATCAGAGGATGTTCGTACAGGCGGGGGCGTTGGTCACGGTGCCGGCGCTTCCGAAGAACATCTTGGCGAAGTAGGGCGCGGCGGCGATGATGATGCCCCCTATCCCGGCCCCGATCATGAGGGCAAGGCGTTGCGCCCACCGATGGCGAGGCTGATGCCGCCTATGGCGAACATGAGGATGATGATCCCCAGGCCCACGGGGCCCTTCAGGTAGCCCACGATGGTGCAGATGGCGTTCGCCACGTTGCCGAAGGCCTGGTCCGCCGGGTTCTGGGTGGTCTGGGCCTCCGCCACCCCGAAGAGGGTAAGGCCCACCGCCAGGGCCAGGGCCAGGAACCTGCCGTGCTCCGTGCCGAGGAACCGCTTCACCTTCTCTAGAACCGCCTTCACGCTGAACCTCCTTGCCGCCTACTCTGAGCCGAGCCTCCTGCCTAGGACCTACGAACCCGCCCTCTCGCTCACCCCAGGTTTCCACCCCCTTTCAACCTCACACTACTGCCATTATAGCAAATCCACGCCCTTATGTGGCAACATAGGGGCGTGAGGCTGAACCCAGAGGTGCGCAAGGAGGTGGAGGAGAAGCTCGGCAGGAAGCTCCCCGAGCCGGATGAGCCCGGCTTCTACGCCCTCCTGGAGGAGCTCAGGGGGCAGGACCCGGAGCTGGCCGCCCTCCTGGAGGGGGGGATCGAGTTTGAGCAGGTGAAGCCCCCCGAGGAGGAGGTGAGGCAGGAGGTGAGGAAGCGGGCCTTCCTCCGGGACCTCTACAACCGCCTCCTCAACCGCTACGACGAACTCACCGGGGAGTGGGTGCCTCGAGGCCCAAGCAGATCATGGTGGGGGTGGGCGGGGTCATGAGCGTCTTCATCCTCATGTGGGCCATGAACAACCTGGGTGGCCCCAAGCGCCCGGCGGCCCAGGCCCAGACCCCTCCCCCGGCCCAGAGCGTGGCCTCTGCGGTCGCTTCCCCATCAGGGGAACACCTCGGGGCCGCCCCCCAGGGAGTGGGAG
>BBBL01000085.1 GCA_001311545.1 Thermus kawarayensis JCM 12314
GGCAAGCCCAGAGCGGCTTGACAAACCGCGGGAAACCGGTATACTTAAATTTGAGTCGGGAAGAAAATAAATTAGGGGGCCACGAGGAATTTCCACCCGTTTCTCGCTTCCTAGCAACTTCCCGGCTCATTGGGAGGTAGCCATGAAAAAGGCTTGGCTGGCAGTGGGGTTCTTGGCGTTCGTGCTACCCGTATGGGGGCAACAACGACCCACCGTGGTAGGGGTGAGCTGGGCTAACTTCCAGGAAGAGCGGTGGCGGCGAGACGAAGCGGCTATCAAGGAGCAGCTCGCCCGTATGGGGGCCCAGTACGTTAGCACGGACGCTCAGAGCTCTGCGGAAAAACAGCTAAACGACATCGATAGCCTCATTGCCCGTGGTGTGAACGCCTCATCATCCTCGCTTGGGACAAGGACGCCATCCTGCCTGCGGTGCAGAAAGCGCGGGCGGCGGGGATCCCTGTGGTGGCCTACGACCGCTTGATCGCCGATCCCTATGCCTTCTACCTCTCCTTTGACAACGTGGAGGTGGGGCGGCAGCAGGCCCGGGCTGTATACCAGGTGCGCCCGCGGGGAAACTACGTCTTTATTCTCGGCTCCCCCACGGATCCCAACGCCGACCTCTTGCATCAAGACAACTTGAGGTCCTTCAAGCAGCCATTAACCGTGGGGACATCAAAGTGGTGGGTAAGCAGTACACCGAGGGTTGGCGGCCGGAGATTGCCCAGCGCAACATGGAACAAATCCTGGCAGCTAACCGTAACCAGGTGGACGCTGTGGTAGCCTCCAACGATGGCACAGCCGGAGGAGTGATCGCAGCCCTGGCCGCAGTAGGCCTTGCGGGCAAGGTACCGGTCTCCGGCCAGGATGGGGACTGGGCTGCGCTGAACCGGGTGGCCCGTGGACTCCAGACGGTGAGCGTGTGGAAAGATGCGCGGGAACTGGGCCGTAGGGCCGCGGAGATCGCCGTTCTGCTTGCTCGGGGTACGCTTCCTGAACGGATTCCTGGGGTTCAGAAGTTCCGCGTGCCGGGAGACCCCCGCAACACTGTGGTAAATGCCGTGCTCCTGAGGCCAATCCCCATCACCCGCGACAACCTCAACGTGGTCCTCGAGGCGGGCTGGATCACCAAGGAGGCTCTCTGCCAAGGGGTGTCGGGACCCCAGGCACCCCAAGCCTGCCGCTGAGGAAAAGGGCCCAGGGAAAAACCCCTGGGCCTTTTTCCAAGGAGAGGCTATGCAATCCATGCGCGCTTCACAGGAAAATCCAGCGGAAGGGAGGCTCGGCTTTCATGCCAGAACCTTTACCTGCTTTTGGTTTTGGGGATTCTGTGGCTGGGGTTCCATCTCCTCACGCTAGGTCAGCCAGGCCAGTTCCTCAGCCCACAAAACCTCTGGAACCTATCCGTCCAAACTGCCGTGGTGGCCATCCTGGTAGGGGGTATGGTTCTGGTCATCGTAGCCCGGCAGATCGACCTCAGCGTGGGGTCCCTCCTAGGCCTTACCGGAATGGTTATGGCCGTACTGCAGGCCGTCCCCCCACTGGGACAGGGCTACCCTTGGCCCTTGGCCCTCCTCGCCGGCCTCGCCCTTGGGGCAGGCGCAGGGCTCCTCCAAGGCTATCTCGTAGCCCACATGGGGGCGCCCTCCTTTATCGTCACCATGGCCGGTCTCCTTGTTTTTCGCAACGCCGCCTACCTCCTGGCAGAAGGCAAGACTATCGGCCCCTTGCAAGAGGGTTTTCTGGTCCTAGGTGGTGGGCTCCAAGGGTCCATCGGCCCCATCTGGACCTGGGCGCTTACCCTCCTGGCCTGGAGCTATGCCCTGTGGCTGGTGTGGTGGGGACGGAAAAGCCGCAGGAGACACGGCCTGCCTGTGCGCGAGCTGTGGGCGGATGTGGCCCTGACCCTCTTCCTCACCGCGGTCTTCGGAGGATTCGTGTGGGTCATGAACAGCTTTCCCCACCCGACCACCGGACAAGGCCGGGGGATCCCTGTGCCGGTGCTGGTGGCCGTGGGGGTTCTGGCCTTCCTCCACTGGCTTTCCCAGCGCACCCGCTTCGGAAGGTACGTGTACGCCATCGGGGGCAATCCCGAGGCGGCCCTGCTGGCTGGCATCCCCGTGCGCCGCATGCAGGTGCTGGTCTTCGGCCTGATGGGGCTGCTCGCAGGGCTGGCGGGAGCGGTCCAAGCCGCCAGGCTAGCCTTTGTGCCCACGGGTATGGGTACCCTTCTAGAGCTTTACGTGATCGCTGCCGCCGTGGTGGGCGGGACCTCCTTGGCTGGGGGAAGCGGCACCATCCTGGGGGCGGCCCTCGGGGCCTGATCATGTCCAGTCTGCAAAACGGCTTGGTCCTCCTGGGTGTGCCCACCGAGTGGCAGAACCTCATCCTGGGGGTGATCTTGGTGGTGGCGGCCGTGTGGAACGCCCGTTTCTATCGGAGGCCGGGATGAGCGTACCCTTGCTGAGGGCAGAAAAGGTTTCCCTTCGCTTTGGAGGCCTGCAAGCTTTGGACCAGGTTTCCTTCGATCTTCACGAGGGTGAGGTGCATAGCCTGGTAGGGCATAACGGGGCAGGGAAGACCACCTTTATCCGGGTTTTGTCAGGAGTCTACCAACCGCAGGAGGGTCGGATTTTTCTCCGAACAGGCCAGGAGCTTCGGGAGGTGCGCTTCACCTCCCCACGGGATGCCCAACGCCACGGGATAGAAACCATTCACCAGAACCTGGCCTTGGCCGATAACCTAGATGTGGTGGCCAACGTATTTCTAGGACGGGAACGCCTCCGTAACTACTCCCTAGACGAAGAAGCTATGGAGCCGAGGCCCACAAGGTGCTGGACCGGGTTGGGGCTAGGCTTCCTTCCCTTCGGGTCCCTGTACATCGCCTTTCCGGCGGGCAACGCCAGGCAGTGGCCATCGGTCGGGCGCTCCTTTTCCAGGCCCGGGTCCTCATCATGGACGAACCCACGGCAGCGCTCGGTCCAGGGGAGACCGCCAGGGTCAAGTCCCTCATCCGAAGCCTGCGCGACCAGGGGCTGGGCATCATTTTGATCAGCCATGACCTTCACGATGTGCTGGACTTGAGCGACCGGATCACGGTGATGAAAGGAGGGCGGGTGGTCGGTACGGTGCGGGCTGAGGAGAGCAACCAAGAAGAACTCCTGAGCATGATCCTCACAGGGGGGCGTCAGGTCTGAAGAGCCTTGGGAGCCGGTCAGCCAGTGCTTGGGAAGCATTGCCTTTTCTGATCCCTTCGCTTTGCGCCATGGTGAGGAATCTGAAATGAAGAAACTTTAGGATAGGCCAAGCTACGCCATGCTACGAACCCTAGAAAAAAACCCCTAAGGGCAGCACGAAGAATCTACGCCGTTGGCACATGACTGCGATTCTGGAGGTTTTGCGGAGAATTCCGGGGCTTCCCAGAAGTCGTCTCGCCCGTTTACTTCGCCTTTCCCCCTCTGCGGTGACCGAGGCGGTGGGAGAACTCTTGGCAGAGGGGCTTCTTGTGGAAAGGCCCCTGCCTCCCAAGGGCCAGGGCAGGCCCTCCATCGCCCTCGAGGTGGAGGGGGAACGCAACCTCGTCCTGGCGTGGGAGATCGATGTGGACCGCATGGCCGTGGCCTGATGAGCCTCGTGGGGGAGGTTCGGGCGAAGACCCTCCTTCCCCCCGCCCCCGAGCGCCCGGAGGAGGCCCTCACCCTTTTGGTCAGGGCCACGGGCCCCTTGCTCAGGGGAAAGCGGCTCCTCGCAGCCGCGGTCACCGTTCCCGGCCTCTTGGAGCCAGAGGAGGGGCACCTGACCCTGGCCCCTAACCTGGGCTGGAAGGACCTGCCCTTTGGGCAGATGGTCCGGGAGGCTTGGCGGAACTCGGCTTGGAGGGCCTACCCCTGGTGGTGGAAAACGAGGCCAACGCCGCCGCCTACGGCCTGTACGCCCTGGGGAGGTGGGAGGTGGACCACTGCCTTTACCTGAACCTCGGGGTGGGCGTGGGCGGCGGGGTGGTGGTGGACCGCAAGGTCTACCACGGGGCCCGCTTTCACGCAGGGGAGGTGGGGCACATCCCCCTGGACCCCGAGGGGCCCCCTTGCGGCTGCGGCAAGCGGGGGTGCGCGGAGGTGTACCTGAGCTACAGAAGGTGGCAGACAGGAGCCTCTGAGGCCCTCCTCGGAGAGGTGGCGGAAAGGCTCGCCCAGCTTTGCGCCATCGTCCTGAGCACCTTAGACCCAGGACTCGTAGTCCTCGGCGGCCCCCTGGCCGAGGTGGCGGGGGAGGGGCTCCTTGGGGAGGTGCGGCGCCGGCTCCCCCGCTATGCCCTAAGGGTGCATAGCCCCGAGCAGGTGGTCCTTTCGCCCTTTGGGCGGGAAGCGGCCCTCTTGGGGGCCGGCGCTCTGGCAGCTACGCGGTTTATAGAACATCTGGCGTTTGCGGAGGTGGTGTAGGTGTACGAGCCAGACCAGAGCACAAGTTCACTTTTGGCCTTTGGACCGTGGGCAACGTGGGCCGGGATCTTCGGGGACGCCGTTCGCGAAAAGCTAGACCCGGTTTACGTGGTCCACAAGCTGGCGGAGCTTGGGGCTTACGGGGTGAACCTCCACGACGAGGACTTGATCCCGCGGGGCACGCCCCCCCAGGAGCGGGACCAGATGGTGAAGCGCTTCAAGAAGGCCCTGGAGGAGACCGGCCTCAAGGTCCCCATGGTCACCGCTAACCTCTTCTCGGACCCCGCTTTCAAGGACGGGGCCTTGACGAGCCCCGACCCCTGGGTCCGGGCCTACGCCTTGCGGAAAAGCCTGGAAACTCTGGACCTGGGGGCCGAGCTCGGCGCCGAGATCTACGTGGTCTGGCCGGGCCGGGAAGGAGCAGAGGTGGAGGCCACAGGCAAGGTCCGGAAGGTATGGGAGTGGGTGCGGGAAGCGTTGAACTTCATGGCCGCCTACGCCGAGGAGCAGGGATATGGGTACCGCTTCGCCCTCGAGCCCAAGCCCAACGAACCCCGGGGGGACATCTACTTCGCCACTGTGGGGAGCATGCTGGGCTTCATCCAGACCCTGGATCGCCCCGAACGCTTTGGGCTGAATCCCGAGTTTGCCCACGAGACCATGGCCGGGCTCAACTTTGTGCACGCGGTAGCCCAGGTCCTGGATACAGGGAAGCTCTTCCACATAGACCTCAACGACCAGCGCATGAGCCGGTTTGACCAGGACCTCCGCTTCGGCTCGGAGAACCTCAAGGCGGCCTTTTTCCTAGTGGATCTACTGGAAAGCTCCGGTTACCAGGGCCCCCGCCACTTTGACGCCCACGCCCTGCGCACCGAGGACGAGGAAGGGGTGTGGGCCTTCGCCCGGGGGTGCATGCGCACCTACCTCATCCTGAAGGAAAAGGCCCAGGCCTTCCGGGAGGACCCCGAGGTACAAGCCCTCCTCGCCGAGTACTACCGGGAGGACCCCAAGGCCCTGGCCCTCCTCGGCCCCTACAGCCGGGAGAAAGCCGAGGCCTTAAAGCGAACCGAGTTTCCCCTGGAAGCCAAAAGGCACCGGGGCTACGCCCTGGAGCGGCTGGACCAGCTCGCTGTGGAGTACCTTTTGGGGGTCCGCGGATGAGGGCAGCCATCGGTCTAGACCTGGGGACGAGCGGCCTTAAGGCTTGGTGCTGGACGAGGAGGGCAGGAAGCTTGCGGAGGCCCGGGCCGCCTACCCCCTTTACACTCCAAGGCCGGGCTGGACGGAGCAGGACCCCCAGGACTGGGCCCGGGCCTTGAAGGAGGTGTTCCGGGCCCTGGCGCCGAAGCTTGCGGGCTTGGAGGTGGTGGGCCTGGGGCTTTCCGGGCAGATGCATGGGGCGGTGTTCCTGGACCGGGGGGGCCATCCCCTCCTTCCCGCGCCCCTTTGGAACGACCAGCGCACGGAAGCGGAGGCCCGGTGGATTGAGGAAGTCCTTCCTCGGAAGGAACTCATCCGCCGCACGGGGAATCCAGCGGTCACCGGCTTCCAGCTTCCCAAGGTCCTCTGGCTCAAGCGCCACCACCCGGATCTCTTTGCCAGGGTCCACCGGGTCCTCCTGCCCAAGGACTACCTGGGGTTCCTCCTCACAGGGGTCCAGGCCGCGGAGTACTCGGACGCCTCGGGGGTGGGGGCCATGGACATCGCCCGGCGGGTCTGGGACGAAGAACTTCTTCGTGCCTTGGGCCTCGCCCCCGAACTTTTCCCGGAACTCGGGGAAAGCCACCGGGTGGTGGGACGCTTGAAGCCGGAGTGGGCCGAGGTCTTGGGGGTGAAGGCGGGGATCCCCGTGGTGGCGGGGGCAGGGGACAATGCGGCGGCGGCCTTGGGCTTGGGCCTTTCCCGCCACCGAAAGGGCTTGGGGAGCGTGTCCTTGGGGACGAGCGGGGTTATCTTCCTCCCCTTGGAAACCCCGACCCCGGACCCCGAGGGCCGCGTCCACCTTTTCTGTCATGCCGATGGGGCCTACCACCTCCTGGGGGTCACCCTGAGCGCGGCCGGGAGCCTGGAGTGGCTGCGGAAGCTCTTTCCCGAGGCCGGGCTGGAGACCTTCTCCGGGAAGCCGAGGCCGCTCCCCTCGGGGCCTTGGGCCTCTACTTCCTCCCCTTCCTCGCCGGGGAGCGTAGCCCCTACCTCGAGCCCCGGCTCCGGGGGCCTTCCGTGGGGCTTTCCCTGGGCCCACC
>BBBL01000086.1 GCA_001311545.1 Thermus kawarayensis JCM 12314
GGCGCCAGCTCCCGAGCTCCTCCCGGAAGAGGAGGGCGCTTAGGGGATACCCCGAGGCCAGACCCTTGGCCAGGACGTAGACGTCCGCCTCCACTCCCTCGTGCTCCAGGGCGAGAAACCGCCCGGTGCGGCCCGCCCCGGTCTGCACCTCGTCCGCCACCAGGAGGATGCCGTGGCGCTCCAGGAGGGCCTTGAGCTGGGAAAGGAAGCCGGGTGGGGGCACCACGTACCCCCCCTCGCCCTGGATGGGCTCCACGAAGAAGGCCGCCACCTCCTCCGGCGGGACCACGGTGCGGAAGAGGTGCTCCAGGTGCTCCAGGACCGCATCCCCCGCGTCCTCGGGGGAGGCCCCCAGGGGCGGGCGAAAGGGGTTGGGGAAGGGGATGTGAAAGACGCCGGGCAGAAGGGGGCCGAAGCCCTTGCGGTAGGCGCTTCTGCTGGCGGTGAGGGAAAGCGCCCCAAGGCTTCTTCCGTGGAAGGCCCCGGCGAAGGCCAGGAGGTAGGGGCGGCCCGTGTGGTGGCGGACGAGCTTGATGGCCGCCTCAATCCCCTCCGTGCCCGAGTTGCCGAAGAAGACCCGGTACCTCCCTTAAGCCTCGCCGAAAGCCGCTCCGCCAGGGAGAGGGTGGGCTCGTGGGTGAAGTCGGAGAAGCAGACGTGGGCGAAGCGTTCCGCCTGGGCCCGCACCGCCTCCACCACCTTGGGGTGGGCGTAGCCCGTGGTGTTCACGCGATGCCCGCCATGAAGTCCAAGAACACGTTCCCGTCCACGTCTTCCAGGAAGACCCCCTGGCCCCGGGCGGGGACGAAGGGGTAGGGCCTTACGTAGGAGGGGGAAAGGACCCTCTCCCCCCGCGTGAGGAGTTCCTGGGCCTTGGGCCCCGGCAGGGGCGTTCTCACCATGGGCTTCATACGCCGCCAGTCTACCAGGGCTTCTGGCCCTTTCCCAGGCCAACTTTATGCGCCCTTTTGCGGGGTTTTACCCCAGGAGGCCAAGCCTTTCCAGGTGGGGCCGGGCGTAGAAGAGGGTGAGGGCGGTGGAGGCGTCCTGGATCCTCCCCTCCTGCAGGAGGGCGTAGAGCTCCCGCAGGGAGAGCTCCACGGGCTCCAGAAGCTCCCCGTCCTCGAGGCGGGGCTCGGCCACCACCTCCGCTCCCAGGGCCAGAAAGGGGTGGAAGACCACGGCGGTGAAGGAGGGCTGGGGGTGGAAGGGCGGCAGGGGAAGAACGGCCTCCGCCACCGCCCCCACCTCCTCCAAAAGCTCCCTCCGCGCCGCCTCCTCGGGGGTCTCCCCGGCGTCCACCTTGCCCGCAGGGATTTCCAAGAGGAACTTCCCCGTGGGGTGGCGGTACTGGCGGATGAGGAGGGCGGTGCGCCCCTTGGTGACCGGCAGGACGAAGCTTGCCGCCACCGGCCCGGGGCGGTAGATGTAGGTGAGCTCCTTGCCGGTGTGGGTCCTAAGCCTCTCCCGCACCAGCCGCACGGGCTCCTGGAGAATCTCCTCTAGGGAAAGCCGTTCCCAGGGCTCATCGCGTCATCCGCTCAATCACCCGCCGCACCCTCTCCCCGGGGGCCCGGGGGCCCAGGGCCTTGGTCACCGCCCCGATGGCCGCCAGGGGGGTCTTGAACTGGGAGAAGTCAATGTGTTCCCGGATCCAGGCCTCCAGCTCCTCCTCGCTCATCTCCTTTGGAAGGAAGCGGTCCAGAAACGCCACCTCAAAGGCGTTTCCCTGCTCCAGGGCGATCTCTTTGAGGGCCCTTAGCACCTTTACCGCCTCCTCGTCGGGAAGGGGCTTGCCGTCTCCCTTGCGGTCCAGCTCGGCCTTCACCACCCGGGCGAAGTCCAGGGTCTTTTGGTCCCGTGCCTTCATGGCCTCCTTGATGGTCTCCTTGATGGCCTCGTAGATGGTCATCCCCCTTAGTCTAGCCGGTACAATCCCTGGTATGTGGGCGCTCCTTTCCGTTTCCGACAAGAGGGGCCTTTTGGACTTCGCCCGGGGGCTTTTGGGGCTTGGCTTCAAGCTCCTCGCCACCGGGGGAACCCACAGGGCGCTACAGGAGGCGGGGCTTCCCGTAACCTACATTTCCGAGTTCACGGGTTTCCCCGAGGTGCTGGGGGGACGGGTCAAGACCCTCCACCCCAAGGTCCACGCCGCCCTTCTCGCCCGCCCCGACCAGGAGGAGGAGCTTAGGGCCTTGGGCCTGGAACGGATCGGGGTCTTGGCGGTGAACCTCTACCCCTTCCGGGAGACGGTGGCCCGGGGGGCCTCCTTCACGGAGGCCCTGGAGCAGATAGACATCGGCGGGCCCGCCATGCTCCGGGCGGCGGCCAAGAACCACGAGGCGGTGCTCCCCGTGTGCGACCCCGGGGACTACCCCAGGGTCTTGGAGGCCCTTAAGGAGGGGCCTTCTTCGGAGTTCCGCCGGGAGCTTGCCCGCAAGGCCTTCGCCCACACGGCGGCTTACGACGCCGCCATCGCCGAGTGGCTTTCCGGGGAGAAGTTCCCCGGGGAGAGGTTCTTGGTCCTCAGGCGGGAAGCCCCTTGCGCTACGGGGAAAACCCCCACCAAGAGGCGGCCCTTTACCGGGTTATGGGGGAGAAGGGGCCCTCCTCGAGACCCGGGTCCTCCAGGCAAGGCCATGAGCTTCAACAACTACCTGGACGCCGAGGCCGCCTGGAACCTGGTCTCGGAGTTCGCCGAGCCCGCCTGCGTGGCGGTGAAGCACCAGAATCCCTGCGGGGTGGCCCTGGGCGGGACCCCCCTGGAGGCCTACCGGAGGGCCTACGAGGCTGACCCCGTCTCCATCTTCGGGGGCATCGTGGCCTTTAACCGGGAGGTGGACGGCCCCACCGCCCAGGCCATGGGGGAGGTCTTCTTGGAGGTGGTCCTCGCCCCTTCCTTCAGCCCCGAGGCCCTGGCGGTCTTGGCCAAGAGGAAGAACCTCCGCCTCCTCGAGGTCCCCTTCCCCGCCCAGGGGCCCTACCTGGACCTGAGGCGCCTAAGGGGCGGGGTGCTCCTGCAGGACGCCGATACCGAGGACCCGGTGGCCCTGCGGGTGGTCACCCAGAAAACCCCCACCGAGCCTGAGTGGCAGGACCTCCTCTTCGCCTGGAAGGTGGTGAAGCACGTGCGCTCCAACGCCATCGTGGTGGCCAAGGGAGGGAGGACCCTGGGCATCGGCGTGGGGCAGACCAACCGCCTTTGGGCGGCGAGGCACGCCCTGGAGGCCGCGGGGGAGAAGGCGAGGGGCGCCGTCATGGCCTCCGACGCCTTCTTCCCCTTTGACGACGCGGTGCGCCTCGCCGCCTCCTACGGCATCGCCGCCATCATCCAGCCCGGGGGAAGCGTGCGGGACGAGGACTCCATAAGGGCGGCGGACGAGGCGGGGATGGCCATGGTCTTCACGGGCGCGCGCCACTTCCGCCACTAGCGAGCCTTTCCGCCTGGCGCAGACGCCGGTGGGCCTCCTTGAAGCCCACGAGCTTCCGGCTTTCCTCGTCGTGGAGGTGCATGTCGGCGAAGGCGATGCTAAAGGCGTCCTTGAGGGTCACCGTGGGGGCCACCTTCACCAGGTCCACCTCCTCCTGCACCTTGGCAGAAGGTAGTTGGGGATCTTGGGGGCCAGGTGGTGGATGTGGTGGAAGCCGATGTTCCCCGTGAGCCACTGCAAGACCCTGGGGAGCTTCAGGTAGGTGCTTCCCTCCATGGCCGCCTTCAGGTGCTCCCAGCGGGGGTCGTGCTCCCAGTAGGCGTCCTCAAACTGGTGCTGCACGTAGAAGAGGAAGATGCCCACCATCCCGGCGAGGTACTGGATGGGCAGGTAGACGAGAAGAAGGGTCTCGAGGCCGAAGCCAGGTAGATGCCCGTCCAGAGGAGGATCAAAAAGAGGTTGGTGAGGGCCACGGAGTTCCGCACCGAGGGCTTGTCCGCCCCGTAGCCCAAGGGCAGCCGGTAGGAGAGCAGGAAGACGTAGACGGGCCCGATGAAGAACATGACGAAGGGATTGCGGTACACCCGGTACTTGAACCTCTCCCAAGGGGTGGCCTTCAGGTACTCCTCCAGGGTCATGGTGTAGATGTCCCCCACGCCCCTTTTGTCCAGGTTGCCGCTGGTGGCGTGGTGCCGGGCGTGGGAGAGCTGCCAGTGGTGGTAGGGGACAAGGGTGAGGACGCCCGCGAAAAACCCCAGAAGATCGTTCATCCACTTCTTGGGGAAGAAGGAGCCGTGCCCGGCGTCGTGCTGAAGGATGAAGAGGCGCACCAGGAAGAGGGCCGCCAAGAAGTCCAGGGCCAGGGTGAAGAGGAGGGAGGCGGAGAGGGCCTTGTGGGCCAGGTAGAAGAGGAGGAGGAGGGGCAGGAGGGTGTCCGCCACCTGGCGGAGGCTTCGGGCCACGTGGGGCTTGGTATAGGGCTTGATGAGGGGGATCCAGTCCTTGGGTTCTACTTTTTTTCATCGCCATCCCGCGCTTCTTGGGAGCGCACCTCAGGGTAGGCCCTTCCTCCATGAGGGGCGTGAGAGTTCAGGCCCCCTAAGCCCGGGTTAAGGACCTCTCCTTATAATCAGAGGCGTACTCATGAAGCGCGCGGCGCTGACCCTGGAGCTTTCCCACATCCTCCTCCAGGAAAGGCCCCTGAAGGAGCGCCTGCAAGCCTTCCTGGAGACCCTGCTCTCCCATCCTTGGCTCTCCTTGGAGCCCCGGGGGGCCATCTTCCTGCGGCGCGGGGAGAGGCTGGTCCTGGTGGCCGAGCACCGCCTGGACGAGCCCCCTCCTGCCTCCTTGAACACCCTGGTGCGCTACCCCTTTTCCCTGGTGAAGGTGGACCGGGGCTTTGTCCGGAACATCGGGAGCCTCGGGCGGAGGCGGCCTTCGGGCGGCTTTGCGGTTGGCCGAGGAGCTGGGGCTTTCCGTGGTGGCCGAGGGGGTGGAGCAGGAGACCCAGCGGGCCTGGCTTCTCCAGGTGGGCTACCGCCTGGGCCAGGGGTACCTTCTGGGCCGCCCGGCTCCCCTTAACGGGGCTTAAGGCGCTCCTCCGAGTCCAAAAGGAGGGTCACGGGGCCGTCGTTCACCAGGTGGACCCGCATGTGGGCCCCGTAGACCCCGGTTTCCACGTGCACCCCCTGCTCTAGGAAGGCCTCTACGGCCGCCTCGTAGAGCCTCTTGCCCTGGTCGGGCGGGGCCGCCTTGAGGAAGGAGGGGCGGTTTCCCTTGCGGGTGTCGGCGTAGAGGGTGAACTGGCTCACCAGAAGCACCTCTCCCCCCACGTCCTTCAAGGAGAGGTTCATCTTGCCCTCCGAGTCGGGGAAGATGCGCAGGGCCACGGTTTTGCGGGCCAGGTAGAGGGCGTCCTCGAGGGTGTCCTTCTGCCCCACCCCCAGGAGGACGAGCAGCCCCAGGCCGATCCTTCCCACCACCTCGCCCTCCACCTCCACGAAGGCCTCGGAGACCCGTTGCACCACCGCCCGCACGGTTACCTCCTGGGTCCGGCAAAGGACGCTCAGAGGCTGTAGGCATAAAGCCCGTAGGTGCCGGGGCCGGTGTGGCTGGCGATCACCGCTCCCAGCTCGCTTACCAGGGCCTCTTCCACGGGAAGCCCGGAGGAGAGGACCCCCTCCTTGAGCTCCTTGACCGCTCTTTCCTCGGCGCTGTAGAGGAAGAAGGCCCGGATTCTGGGCCGCCCCTTCCCCCAGGTGCGGAAGTCCTCCAGGATCGCCTCCCGGGCCTTCCTCTCCCCCCGGGCCCGGCCTGCGGTTTCCACCCGGCCCTCCTTGAGGGTGAGGATGGGCTTGATGTTGAGGAGGGTGCCCAGGAGGGCCTGGGCCCCGCCGATGCGTCCGCCCCGCTTGAGGAACTCCAGGGTGGCCACGGTGAAGCGGACAAAGTGGTCCTGCCGGATCCGCTCCAGCTCCGCCACCACTCCGTTTAGCCCCTGGCCCTGGTCCAAAAGCTCCTTGGCCCTGAGGACCATCATGCCGATGCCCAAGGAGGCGGCCTGGCTGTCAAAGAGGATGATCCGGCCGGGAAACCGGCTTGCCGCCAGCTCCGCCGACTGCAGGGTGCCGGAAAGCTTGCTGGAGATGTGGATGGAAAGGACGTGGTCCGCTTCCTGGAGGGCCTCGGCGTACACCTTGGCGAAGTCTCGGGGGAGGGCTGGCTGGTGCTGGGGAAGGCCTCGCCGGAGCGCACCCTTTGGAAGATCTCCTCGGGGGTGATCTCCTCCCAGTCCCGGTACACCCGGCCGCCCAGGTTCACGTAAAGGGGGACCACCCGGATGCCCAGGTCCTTCCGAAGGGGCTTGGGTAGGTCGGCGGTGGAGTCGGTTACCAAGGCTACCTTCATAGGCCTCCTCTTGTTCCGGCCCAGGATACCACAGGGGCCCGGTGTAGTGTAGCGGAAGCCTTGCCCCAGGGGCTTTTTTTCGTGCTAGGGTCAAGGGTATATGTGGCGGGTGCTGGTTTCCGACGACATGCGGCTTGGGGACGTCAAGTACCCCGGGGTCCTTCTGGACTACCGGCCGGGCATCGGGCGGGAGGAGCTTCTGGAGGTCATCCCCGCCTACGATGCCCTCATCACCCGAAGCCGCACCCAGGTGGACGCCGAGCTCCTCAGGCGGGGGAAGCGGCTTAAGGTGGTGGGCCGGGGCGGGG
>BBBL01000087.1 GCA_001311545.1 Thermus kawarayensis JCM 12314
CCCCCCTTGGCCAGGGCCTCGAGGGGCGCCTCCCCGCCCCGGCCCAGGAGCACCAGCTTGCTCCTAAGGGCCTCGGCCGCCACCGCTTGGGCGGGAAACCCCCGAAGGACCCGGACGGGGAGGCCCGTGGCGCCAAGGGCCTTCTCCACCTCGGTTTCCGCCAGGCACAAGGCCTCCTCCACCCGGGGCTCCAGGTGGGGGAGACGCTCCTTAGGGCCTCCCAGTAGGACGAGGGCACCACGTGAAGAAGCAAGGCGGGCATCCCAAGGCCCCTTTCCAGGAAGCGGGCGCTTTCCACCACGGCCTCGAGGGTCTCTCCGAGATCCACCGCCGCCAAAAGGCGCATGCTTCACCTCCTCGCCTCCACTATAATCCGGGCGTGCTTTGGCTTAGGGACCGCACCCTGGACCTCTCGGAGCCCAGGCTCATGGGAATCCTCAACCTCACCCCCGACTCCTTCTCCGACGGCGGCCTCTACCTGGAGCCGGAAAGGCCCTGGCCCGGGCCAAGGCCCTGGTGGAGGAAGGAGCGGACCTCCTGGACCTGGGGGCGGAGTCCACCCGGCCCGGGGCGAGCCCGGTGCCCGTGGAGGAGGAGAAGAAGCGGCTCCTGCCCGTCCTGGAAGCGGTGCTGGAACTCGGGGTGCCGGTGAGCGTGGACACCCGCAAGCCCGAGGTGGCCGAGGAGGCCCTAAAGCTCGGGGCCCACCTCCTGAACGACGTCACCGGGCTTAGGGACGAGCGCATGGTGGCCCTGGCGGCCCGCTTTGGGGTGGCAGCGGTGGTCATGCACATGCCCGTGCCGGACCCCGCCACCATGATGGCCCACGCCCGCTACCGGGACGTGGTGGCCGAGGTGAAGGCCTTCCTCCAGGCCCAGGCGGAGAAGGCCCTTAAGGCGGGGGTCCCCCAGGTGGTGCTGGACCCCGGGTTTGGCTTCGGCAAGCTTCTGGAGCACAACCTGGCCCTCCTTAAGCGCCTGGAGGAGATCGTGGCCCTAGGCCATCCCGTCCTGGTAGGGCTTTCCCGCAAGCGCATGATCGGGGAGCTCACCGGGGTGGAAGCGCCAAAGGACCGGGTTTTGGGCTCGGTGGCCGCCCACCTCTACGCGGCGCAGAAGGGGGCGAGGCTCCTCCGGGTGCATGACGTGCGGGCCCACCGGGAGGCCTTGGCGGTCTGGAAGGCCCTCACCGCCCCCCACCCCGGCCCGGCTTAGGAGGCGAGGATGGGAGAGATCGCCCTTTTGGGCCTGGAGTTCTACGGGCGCCACGGGGTCATGCCCGAGGAGGGGCGGCTTGGGGCCCGGTTCGTGGTGGACCTCTGGCTCACGGTGCCCTTTGAAGCAAGGGGGACCGCCTCGAGGAAACCGTGGACTACGCCGCCGTCTACGCCCTGGTGGAGGAGGCGGTGCGCCACCGCCGCTTCTACCTGATAGAAGCCCTGGCGGACCACCTGGCGGAAGCCCTCATGGAGCCTTTCCCCGCCTCCAGGCCGTGAGGGTGCGGATCCACAAGCCCCACGCCCCCATCCCCGGCGTCTTCCGCGACGTGTACGCGGAAACGCAAAAAAAAGCGCTCCTAGAGCGCATTTTCTTCCCTCATCTTGCGCTCATGGGAAAGGCGTGGTAGGATTCCCCTGCCCGAAAAGGGCTAAGCCGAAAGCGGTATACTTCCCCCACCGCTCAAAGGAGCGGTGGGCTATAAACCTTCTCACCCTTAGGGGATAAACTGAGGATGCCCGGGAAGGGGCGGGCCCGTATGGAAAGGGTAGCCATATTTATTGACGGCTCCAACCTCTACAAGGGGTTGGTGCAGCACCTGGGTTCGGACTATCGGCTGAACTTCGTGGAGTTCATCACCCTCCTCACCGCCGGAAGGAAGCTGCTTCGGGCCTACTACTATAACGCCCCCCTGCCCCCCGAAGACCCCGCCGCCAAGGCTCACCAGAGCTTCCTCAACTACCTGAAGCGGGTGCCCTACGTGGCCGTGCGCCTGGGAAGGCTGGAAAGGCGGGCGGACGGCTTCGTGGAAAAGGGGGTGGACATCCAGATCGCCATTGACATCCTGCGCCTGGCCTACGCCGACGCCTACGACGTGGCGGTCCTGGTCTCCGGGGACGGGGACTTCGCCGAGGTGGTGCGGGTGGTGCAGGACATGGGAAAGCAGGTGGAGAACACCACCTTCCACGCCCTCTCCTCCCACCGCCTGGCCCAGCAAGCGGACCGCTTCTATCCCCTGGACGACTTCCCGTGGGAGCGCCTACGGG
This sequence comes from Thermus kawarayensis JCM 12314, assembly GCA_001311545.1. The sequence goes on from BBBL01000087.1 coordinate 2,265, forward strand.
CCCAGACCCTCCCCCAGGGGCCGGAGGAAGGCTAAGTACCCCACCGCGGCTTTCGCCGCGGTGGGGGCCCCAAAAAGTCTTCCCCCAAACCCGGCTTGGGCATCCCATGTTGCGAAACCAAAGTGCGGGCACTTAATGCCACCCCATGCTGGCTTGGGCCAGCATGGGGCCCCTAGGCAGGCTTCCCCGAGCCGGCAGAAAGGAAACAGGGAGAAAGGGTATACCCCGCTCTGGCGAAAGCCAGAGGGGGGCCCCAAAAGGGCTTTCCTGGGCCTTCGCCCCGCGGAGCCAAGGCGCCGCGTAACCAGGATGGGTGGCCCTAAAGCAGCTCCTCGGGGCGGAAGAAGAGGGCGATCTCCCTCTCGGCGTCCTCGAGGGTGGCGGAGCCGTGGATGACGTTCTCGTCAATGGTGGTGGCGTAGTCCCCGCGGATGGTGCCGGGGAGGGCGTCCTTGGGGTGGGTGGCCCCCATCATCTTCCGCACCTCGGCCACGGCGCCCGGGCCCTCCAGGACCATGGCCACCACCGGCCCCGAGGTGATGAAGCTCACCAGGCCGGAGAAAAAGGGCTTCCCCCGGTGCTCGGCGTAGTGCCGCTCGGCGAGCTCCTGGGAGATCTTGAGGAGCTTAAGCCCCACCAGGCGGAAGCCCTTGCGCTCAAAGCGGGCGATAATCTCCCCCACCAAGCCGCGCCGGAAGCCGTCGGGTTTGACCATCACGAAGGTCCGCTCCATACCCAGAGAAGTCTAACAGGCCTAGGGGCGGAAGTAGCCCAGGAGGATATAGGCCACCACCACGATCCAGAGGAGGATGAGGAGGAGGTCCCGCCAGCCAAGCCCAGGCCTTCTGGGCTCCAGGACCTGGGTGGGGAGTTCCTCGGGTTCCTCCCCGAGCTTGAGGCGCACCGGGGCCCCCCGGGCCGCCTCCAAGGGTAGGGCGTAGGGACGGGTGGACTGGGGGAGCTCCTCCGGCACCCTCACCACGATGGCGCTGATGTTGTCGGGCCCGCCCCACTCGTTGGCCAGCTCCACCAGGCGCCGGGCGGCCTCCTCGGGAGGGAAGTTTTTCAGCACCTCCTTGAGGGTCCGGTCCTCCAGAACCCCGGAAAGCCCGTCGCTGCAAAGGAGGAAGGTGTCACCCGGGGAAAGCTTAAGCCCCAGAAGGTCCACCCGGGCCTGGGGAAAGGAGCCCAAGGCGTTGGTGATCACGTTGCGCCAGCGGTGGGTCCGGGCCTCCTCCAGGGTAAGAAGGCCCTGGCGCACCCTTTCCGCCACCCAGGAATGGTCCTCGGTGAGAAGGGTGAACTCCTCCCCCCGGAGGAGGTAGGCCCTCGAGTCCCCCACGTGGGCCACCAGGGCGTAGGGCAGGTCCAAGAGGAGGCAGGTGGCCGTGGTGCCCATGCCCCGGTTCTCCGGCCGCTGGGCCTCCTGGTGGATGCGGGCGTTGGCCCGCTCAAAGGCCTCCAGGAGGGCCTTGGGGGAGGGTTCGGCTTCCTGGAAGTGGCCGAGGATGCCCTCCACGGCGAGCCTGGCCGCCACCTCCCCGGTGCGGTGCCCCCCCATCCCGTCGGCCACCACGAAGACCCCACCCCAAGGGGTGAGGAGGTGGCCCACGGCGTCCTCGTTTTTGGAGCGCTTGAGGCCGGGGTGGTCCGTTCGGCGAAGGCGAGGCCGGGCACGAAAGAATTCTATCCCATGGAGGCCTCCCCCATGGGGGGCTTGACTTTCCCGAGGAGGCGTGGATAGTAAGGAGTCCCTGGAAAGCCGGATGGGTTTTCGGATGAAGGAGAAACATGAAGAAGGGTACGGTCAAGTGGTTCAACGCAGAAAAAGGCTACGGTTCATCCAGCAGGAAGAAGGTCCTGACGTGTTCGTGCACTTCACGGCCATTGAAGCCGATGGCTTCCGCACCCTGAACGAGGGGGAGCAGGTGGAGTTTGAGGTGGAGCCCGGCCGGGGCGGCAAGGGCCCCCAGGCCAAGAAGGTCCGCCGCATCTAAAGCCCCAGGGCCTGAAAGGACCCCCTTCAGGGGGTCCTTTCTTTTAGGCTAAGGGCATGCGCATCCTCGTTTCCAACGACGACGGCATCTTTTCCCCCGGCATCAAGGCCTTGGGCCTGGCCATGCGGGCCCTGGGAGAGGTGTACGTGGTGGCCCCCGACGTGGAGCAGTCGGCGGTGGGCCACGGCATCACTGTGCGCCGCCCCCTGCGCTTCAAGCACACCCAAAGCGCCGGCTTTGGGGAGATCCCTGCTTACCGGGTGGACGGCACCCCGGCGGACTGCGTGGTCCTGGGGGTCCACCTCTTGGGGCGGCCGGACCTCTTGGTCTCCGGCATCAACATCGGGGTAAACCTGGGCCTGGACCTCACCCACTCCGGCACGGTGGCGGCTGCCCTGGAGGGCACCTCCTTGGGCATCCCCTCCATCGCCTTCAGCCTGGACACCTCCGAGGAGCTGAACTTCGCCCAGGCGGCGGAGTGGGCGGTGCGCATCGCCAAGAAGGTGGCGGAACGGGGCCTTCCCAAGGGGGTGCTCCTCAACGTGAACTTCCCCGCCGGGGCCCCAGGGGAGTCCGGGTGACCCGGCTTTCCACCCACCACTTCGAGGACCGGGTGGTGGAGCGCCTGGACCCCGAGGGCCGCCCCTACTACTGGATCGCCGGCACCCCCGTGGGGGAAGAGGAGGAGGGAACGGACCTCTGGGCGGTGCGCCAGGGGTACATCTCCCTCACCCCGGTGAGCCTGGACTTCACCGCCGGCGAGTTCCTCCCCGAGCTGGCCCGTCTGGCCCAGGACCTCTAAAGGAGCTCCACGGGCATCCCCTCCCTCAGGCCCAGGGCCTCCCGGGCACTTCCCCCGTGAAGGGCGATCTCCAAGAGACCGGCGCTTCCCAGGTAGGCCAGGGCCTCCCCCACGGCCACCTCGCCGAAGGTGCGCCGGATGGGAAGCCGCTTCCCGCCACCTCCACCCAGCCGCCCAAGGGGGCCCGGAGCAGGGTGGTGATGGCGTTGCCGAAGCGGTCAAAGGTGAGGACCTCCCCCCGGGGGCCTGGCCCAGGGAGAGGGGTAGGCGGAGGAGGCTTTCCGGGGACACCTCCCTTCCCAGAGCCTCAGGGGAAGGCCCAAGGCCAGGTGGGCCGCCGCCGGGGCGAAGCGGTCGCGGCCGTGGAAGGTGGCCCCTCCTGGGCGCCAGCCGGGAAGGGGAAGCACCCCTTTGGGGGAAGGCGGGAGGAGGCTTTCCAGGAGAAAGGCCTTCCGGGGAGGGTCCAGGAGCCAGGCCAGGGTGAACAGGCCGTTGTCCGGGCCTACGTACCACCGCCTACCCCGGGCGGCCACGGCCCGCCGGGAGGTTCCCACCCCCGGGTCCACCACCGCCAGGAGGACGGCCCCTTCCGGCAGGTAGGGCACCGCCTCAAAGAGGACGTAGGCCGCCCGCCGGAGGTCCTGGGGAGGGAGGTCGTGGGCCAGGTCCACCACCTCCACCCCCGGGGCCCTCTCCCGGAGCACCGCCTTGACCACCCCCACGTAGGGTCTTGCAGGCCGAAGTCGGAGAGGAAGAAGACCGGGCTCATCTAGAACCTTCGCAACCAGGTGGGGGGGAAGAGGGCCAGGACCACCCCCGCCACCACCCAGCCCAAGGCCACCCCCAAGACGCCCCCCCGCCCGCTCCCTGGCCCAAAGGAGCCCGGCCCCCAGGAGGAGGAAGAGGAAGGTGGGGCCGGGCACCGCCAGGGCGAAGAAGAGCGAGGAGAGATAGGGGGCGAGATCCCGGTAGCGCTCCCTAAACACCCAAGGGGCGAGGCCTCGGAAGAGGGGCTCCATGAGGGCCAGGCCTAAGAAGACCAGGAGGTGTAAGGGCAGGGTGGGAAACCCCAAGAAGGGCCGCACCAGCCGTAGGCCCCCAGGGCCAGGACCAGGGCCGGTCCCACCCAGAACCCCTCCACCCAGCCCTCGAGGGCCCCAGCACCTGGGAAAGGCGCCGCCTTTGCCAAAGGAGAAGCCCCATAAGGAGGAAAAGGCCGTAGGCCAGGAAGAAGCTGGGGAGGATCTGGGCCCTTTGGTAAGGGGTGAAAAGGGCCAGGAGGTTGGCGAAGAGGGCCTTGCCCAGGAAAAGGGCCACCCCCAGGGCCAAGGCCAGGGCCAGGAGGACGAGAAGGTAGAGGCTCCCCGGCCCCGGGAGGGGGTCTTCCACCACCTCCACCGTGCGCAGGGGCTCAATGCGGCTTTCCCCCAGGACCACCAGGACCAAAAAGGCCACGAAGGCCAGAAGCCAGGGCCACACCCGGCCAGGAGAAGCCCGGGGAGGTTCAGAAGCCCCGAAAGCTGCCCCAGGGCCGCCTGCCCCCGGGCCCAGTCCCCCTGGCCCAGGTAGGCCA
>BBBL01000088.1 GCA_001311545.1 Thermus kawarayensis JCM 12314
GCCGGGTGCGTGGAGGTCCGGGCCCCCATCGTGGGCACCTTCTACCGGGCCCCGGCCCCCGACGCCCCTCCTTACGTGAAGGAAGGGGACCGGGTGGAGAAGGGCCAGGTCCTCTGCATCATCGAGGCCATGAAGCTCATGAACGAGATCGAGTCCGAGGTCTCCGGCATCGTGAAGAAGATCCTGGTCCAGAACGGGGAGCCCGTGGAGTACGGCCAGCCCCTCTTCCTCATCCAGCCGGTATGAAGAAGGTCCTCATCGCCAACCGGGGCGAGATCGCCCTGAGGATCCTCCGGGCGGCCAAGGAGCTTGGGATCAAGACGGTGGTGGCCCACTCCACCGCCGACGAGAAGAGCCTGCCCGTGCTCCTCGCCGACGAGGCCATCTGCATCGGCCCACCCCCTTCGGGGCAGAGCTACCTCAACATCCCCAACCTCCTTTCCGCGGCCATCGTAACGGGGGCGGACGCCATCCACCCCGGGTACGGCTTCCTGGCGGAAAACGCCACCTTCGCCGAGATGTGCCGGGAGCACGGCATCACCTTCATCGGCCCCACCCCGGAGAACATGCGGGCCCTGGGGGACAAGGCCACGGCGAGAAAGGTGGCCCGGGAGGCCGGGGTGCCCACGGTCCCGGGGACCGACGAGCTAGGGAGCGTGGAGGAGGCCAAGCGGGCCGCCTGGGAGATCGGCTACCCCGTGATCCTCAAGGCCAGCGCCGGGGGCGGGGGCCGGGGGATGCGGGTGGTCCACACCGAGGAGGACCTGGAGAGGGCCATCCTGCAGGCCCAGGAGGAGGCCCGCTCCGCCTTCGGCAACCCCGCCATCTACTTGGAGAAGTACATAGAGGAGCCCAAGCACATAGAGGTCCAGGTCCTGGGGGACGGGGAGCGGGTGGTGCACCTGTGGGAAAGGGACTGCTCCATCCAGCGCCGCCACCAGAAGCTCCTGGAGGAGGCCCCAAGCCTCCTTCCCGAAGGACCCGCCGGGCCATCGCCGAGGCGGCGCGAAGGCTCGCCGAGCACGTGGGGTACGTTTCCGCCGGCACCCTGGAGTTTCTGGTGGACAAGGAGGGGAACTTCTACTTCATAGAGATGAACACCCGCATCCAGGTGGAGCACCCCGTCACGGAGCTGGTCACGGGCATTGACCTGGTCCAGGCCCAGTTCCGCATCGCCCAAGGGAGAAGCTCTGGCTTAAGCAGGAGGAGATTGAGGTCCGGGGGCACGCCATTGAGGTGCGCATCAACGCCGAGGACCCGGAAAAGGGCTTCCGGCCCTCCATCGGCAAGGTGGAGACCCTCCTCTTCCCCGGGGGGCCGGGCATCCGGGTGGACAGCCACCTCTACGCCGGCTACCAGATCCCGCCCCACTACGACAGCCTCATCGCCAAGATCCTCGCCTGGCCCCACCCGGGAGGAGGCCATACGGCGCATGGAGCGGGCCCTCTCTGAGACGGTCATCGAGGGGCCGGGCCTCAAGACCACCATCCCCTTCCACCAGAAGGTCCTCCAGAACGCCTTCTTCCGCCGAGGGGCGGTCTACACCAACTTCGTGGCCCGGCGCATGGAGATGTAGACTGGGCGTGTGATGGTGGACTACGAGATCAGCGACCACGCCTCGAGGGCCTGGTGGTCCACGCCCTTTCGGGCCTAGAGGGGGTGCGGCTCCTGGAGGCGCCTCCTCGCTCCTTGGGGGAGGTATTCCGCCGCATGAAGCCCGTCAAGGTGGAGCGCTCCCCGGAGGCCTTTCCGTGGAGGTCCTCCTCTCCGTGGACTACGGGGTGGTCATCCCCGAGGCGGCCCGGGGGGTGCAGAAGGCGGTGGCCGAGTCCCTCTTCCTGGCCACGGGGGAAAAGGTCAAGGCGGTGAACGTCACCGTGGCCCAGGTGGTCTACCGCCCGGAGGGACATGCGTAGGCGGGCTCGGGAACTGGCCATGCGGGCCCTCTTCGCCCATACCCAGGGGGGCGTGGACCCGGAGGAGGCCCTCCGCCACGCCCTGGAGGAGATGGGCGGGGAGGACGATCTACGGGGACCCCCTGGACGAGGAAGGGGTGGCCTTTGCCCGGAGGCTCCTTTCCGGCTACAAGGCCCACCAGGAGGAGGTGGACCGCGTCCTGAAGGAGACGGTGGAGGGGTGGGACTTCGGCCAGATGTCCAAGACCGACCTCACCGTGCTCCGCCTCGCCACCTACGAGATGCTCTACGAGCCCACCCCCTTCGCCCCCCTCATAGAGGTGGCGGTGAAGATCGCCAAGCGCTACGGGGGCGAGCACTCCGGGGCCTTTGTGAACGGGGTTTTGGGCCGCCTCTTCCGCCGCATCCAGGAGGGGGAGGTGCGGGCGGCCCCCAAGGAGGACTGATATGGTCGGCGCGCGGGTTTTTTTCCGGCCACGAGGTAGCCCAGGCGGTGTACGCCGAGCTTAAGGCCAGGCTGGCCTCCCTCCCCTTCGTCCCCTCCCTGCGGGTGATCCGGCTTGGGGAGGACCCGGCCTCGGTGTCCTACGTGCGCCTCAAGGACAAGAAGGCGCGGGAGCTGGGCCTTAGGAGCCAGGTGGAGGTCTACCCCGAGGACTTCCCGGAGGAGGCCCTCTTGGAGCGCATCGCCCTCCTCAACGCCGACCCCGAGGTGGACGGCGTCCTGGTCCAGCTTCCCCTCCCCCCCCACATCCGCGCCGAGCGGGTCCTGGAGGCCCTTCACCCCCTCAAGGACGTGGACGGCTTCCACCCCTTGAACGTGGGCCGGCTCTGGAGCGGGGGCGAGGGGCTTTTCCCCTGCACCCCCCTGGGGGTGGTCCGCCTCCTCAAGCACACGGGGTGGACCTTAAGGGGAAGGAGGTAGTGGTGGTGGGCCGCTCCAACATCGTGGGCAAGCCCCTGGCGGGCCTCCTCCTTAGGGAGGACGCCACGGTGACCCTGGCCCACTCCAAGACCCAAGACCTCCCCGCCCTCACCCGGCGGGCGGAGGTGCTGGTGGTGGCCGTGGGCAGGCCCCACCTGGTGCGGAAGGACTGGGTGCGGCCGGGGGCCATCGTGGTGGACGTGGGGGTGAACCGGGTGGAGGGGAAGCTTCTGGGGGACGTCCACCCGGAGGTGGCCGAGGTGGCGGGGGCCCTCACCCCCGTGCCCGGGGGGGTGGGGCCCATGACCGTGGCCATGCTCATGGCCAACACCCTCAAGGCGGCCCTCCTCAGGCGGCATGGAACTCTTCTCTAACGCCATCTTCTGGACGGCCCTTCTGGCCAACCTCCTGGCCCAGACCTTGAAGCTCCTCCTCTACTACCGCCTCGAGGGCCGCTTCCAATGGGAGCGCTTCCTGGAAACCGGGGGGATGCCCAGCTCCCACTCGGCCACGGTGAGCGCCCTGGCGGTGAGCGTGGGCCTCAGGGAGGGGTTTGACAGCGCCCTCTTCGCCGTGGCCGCCGTCTTCGCCCTCATCGTCATGTACGACGCCACGGGCATCCGCCGGGCGGCGGGCCTCCACGCCCAGCTCCTCAACCAGCTGGTGGAGGAGCTGCAGAAGCTGGTGGAGCGGGGCTTCGCCCAGGAGCCTCTGAAGGAGCTTTTGGGCCACACCTACCTCGAGGTCCTGGTGGGGGCCCTCCTGGGGCTTTTGGTGGCCCTTTTGCTCCACTACCTCTTCCCCGCCTGGTAGAAGGCCAGGGTCTGGCCCACAAGGAAGGTAAGAAGGCCCAAGGCGGGGGAGAGGAAGAAGACGAAGAAGCTCACGAAAAGCGCCAGGATCAGGGGCAGGAGGGGTTTTTTTGAAGCGGTGGAAGATGAAGAGGTTCAAAAGCCCGAAGAAGGAGAGGACCAAAAGGGCGGCCGTTTCCACGGGGGGCCATTCTATGGGCCGCCCCTTGGTCCCGCAACGCCAGGCCCCCGGCTTATACCCTTGGGTCCCCGCCGCGGCGGGGCGGCCATGCCCTTGCCGGGCCGGGGGAATGGGGTAAACTTTTACTGAGTATAAGGAGGTGGCGCCCATGCTCACCTTGCCGGAGAAAATCCTCTTCCTCCTCCTCGCGGCCGGAAGCCTGTACTACGCCTACACGGGCTTCCGGCAGGTCTATCTGGCCATAAGGCGGGGGCGGCCCGAGGAGCGCTTTGACCGCCTCCCCGAGCGCATCGGCCGGGCCCTCTGGCTCACCCTCACCCAGCAGACGGTCTTCAAAAGGAGGCCCCTGGTCTCCCTCCTCCACGCCTTCGTCTTCTACGGCTTCGTCTACTACCTGCTCGTGAACCTGGTGGACTTCCTGGAAGGCTTCTTCGGCCTTCACGCCCAGGGAGGGTTCTGGAACCCCTATAACCTGGTGGCCGACCTCCTCACGGCCTTGATCCTGGTGGGGATCCTGGGCCTCATGGTGCGCCGCTATTTGGTGGCTCCCCAGGACTTCACCTGGAACCCCAGGGTGCGCCTGCACGAACGGGTGCGCCAGGGCATCCCCCGGGACTCGGCCATCGTGGGGGCCTTCATCACCTTCCACGTGGGAAGCCGCCTCCTTTCCAAGGCCTTCCAACTCGCCCAGGAGGGTCCCGACCCCTTCCAGCCCGTGGCCAGTGCCCTCGGCGGGGCGCTTTCCGGCCTTTCCCCCGCCCTTCTCACCTTCGGGGAGCACCTCTTCTGGTGGGGCGCTCTGGCTCCATCCTCCTCTTCCTCCCCTACTTCCCCCGCTCCAAGCACATCCACCTGATGATGGCCCCCATCAACCTCGCCTTCCGCAAGGAGGTGCCGGGGGCCCTTTCGCCCCTGGACCTGGAGAAGGAGGAGGAGAAGTTCGGGGCGGAGAGGCTCGAGGACCTCTCCTGGAAGCGGCTTCTGGACGCCTACGCCTGCATCATGTGCAACCGCTGCCAGGAGGCCTGCCCGGCCTACGCCACGGGGAAGGCCCTTTCCCCGGCCGCCATCCTCATCTCCGAGCGCTACGAGCTGAACGGGATCCTTCAGGACTTCGCCCAGGGCAAGGAGAGCCCCAGGCCCCTCATGGACTTCGCCCTGAGCGAGGAGGCCCTCTGGGCCTGCACCACCTGCATGGCCTGCGTGGAGGTCTGCCCCGTGGGCAACGAGCCCATGCTCCACATCCTGGACGTCCGCCGGGCCAAGGTCCTGATGGAAGGGGAGTTCCCCCAGGAGCTCAACAACGCCTTCCGGGGGATGGAGCGCTCCGGCAACCCCTGGGGCATCGGCCAGGGCAAGCGCCTGGACTGGGCGGAGGGGCTCAACGTCCCCACCGTGGAGGAGAAGCCCCATCCTGAGGTCCTCTACTGGGTGGGGTGCGCCCCGAGCTACGACCCCCGGGCCCAGAAGATCGCCCGGAGCATGGTGGCCATCCTGAACGCCGCGGGCGTGGACTGGGCGGTCCTCGGCACCCGGGAAAAGTGCACCGGGGACTCGGCCAGGCGCGCGGGGAACGAGTACCTCTTCTTCCAGCTGGCCACGGAGAACGTGGAGACCCTGAACGCCGTGGCCCCCAAGACCATCGTCACCACCTGCCCCCACTGCCTCCACACCCTGAAGAACGAGTACCGGGCCTTCGGCGGGGAGTACCGGGTGGTGCACCACTCGGAGTTCCTGGCCGACCTCTTGAGGAGCGGGAGGCTCCCGGTCTCCGAGGAGACCAGGAGGGTGGTCTTCCACGACCCCTGCTACCTGGGCCGCCACAACGGGGTCTACGAGGCCCCCCGGGAGGTGCTGAAGGGGGTGGGCTTCGTCCTCACCGAGCCCCCCCGGAGCCGGGAGAACAGCTTCTGCTGCGGGGCGGGCGGGGCCCAGTTCTGGAAGGAGGAGGAGCCCGGGGCCATGCGAGTTTCCGAGAACCGCTACAAGGAGCTCAAGGCCACGGGGGCCGAGGTCATCGCCACGGGCTGCCCCTTCTGCATGGCCATGATGAACGTGGAGATCGCCCAGGACGAGAGGCCCCCTGAGGTCCTGGACATCGCCGAGCTGGTGGCCCGGGGCCTCAAGGCCTGACGTAGACGGCGTACGCCCTGTACCCCTCCATCCACCCCTCCCCAAAGGCCCTCAAGGCCAGGCCCGGGGGAGGGGTGAGGAGCTCCTCGGGCTCCCAGTAAAAGGGGCTTTCCGGCCTTCCCCGCCTCAGGGCCTCCCGACGGGAAAAGCCCTCCACCAGGAGAAGCCCCCCCGGGGCCAGGAGGGGAGGGAGGGCCCGGAGGAGGGAGCGGTTCACGTAGTAGCTTTTCACGATGGCGGCGAAGGGGCCTTGGGGAAGGCGGAAGAGAGCCTCCCGGCCTTCCAGGTCCAGCTCCCAAAGGCGGAGGCCCTCCACCCCCCGAAGCCTTTTCAGGGCCTCCCGGCTCTTCTCCACCAGGACCACGGGGTGCCCCCGTTCCAGAAAGTAAAAGGCGTTCCGCCCCAGGCCCCCCGCCAGGTCCAAAACCCTTCCCGGGGGCGCAAAGCCCGTAGGCCCGCACCACGAAGGCGGGTTCCCTCATCTCCCGGGCTTCGCGGTAAAAGGCTTCCCAGTCCCTAGGCATGGCGGCGGAAGGCGAGGGCGCTCCCCAGGGCGAG
>BBBL01000089.1 GCA_001311545.1 Thermus kawarayensis JCM 12314
GCCGCTCCCCGGGGTGGGGCCGTCCAGGAGGAGGGCCGAGGCGGGGTAGTGGGCCCACTCGGGCCGGGCGGGGCCTTCCAGGGGAAAGGCCTTGATGACGGGGAAGAAACGCCCGATGGCCTCGGCCCACTCCGGGGGCTCCCTCCCGTGGAGCTGGGCCACCTGGAGGCGGGCTTCCTCCATCAGCCGGAGGACCTCCTCGGGCCCCTGGTCCCGGAAGACCCCCACCCGCACCGTGAAGGGCCCGAGGGCGGAGGCCACCTCCCGGGCGGCCTTGGGGTCCACCCGCCTCTTGGAGCCCGGGGCGAGGACAAAGCCCAGGGCATAGGCCCCGAGCTCCTCGGCCAAGAGGGCGTCCTGAAGGCGGGTGATGCCGCAGATCTTGACCCTTACCCTAACCCCCATGGACCCGGGCCTCTAAGTACCCACCGCGGCGAAAGCGCGGTGGGGGCCCCAAAAAAAGTCTCCCCCAGCCCCGGCTTGGGCATCCCAAGTTGCGAAGCCAAAGTGCGGGCGTTTAGCCGCACTTGGAGTAGCCGCAGACCTGGCATTTCCAGCACCCCTCCTCCCGCACCAGGGCCTTTTCCCCACACACCGGGCAGGGGGAGGCCCCGGGAAGCGCCAGGCCCCCGCCGGAGAGGGCGGGAAGGTCTACCTCCTCCACCCCTGGGGCCCCCTTGAGGGCCTGGGGGATGGTTTCCAGGGCCACGGCGATGAGGTCCGCCTTGCTGGAGACGAGCCGCCCCTGGTAGGTGCCGTAGAGGCCCCCGTTGATGCCCCGGAGTCCGGATCAGGGCCTCGGGGGGAACCCCGTACTGCAGGGCGATGGACACCACCCGGCCCAGGGCCTCGGAGTCGGCGTTGGCCTCGTCCCCGGCCTTGCCGGAGGTGAGGATGACCTCTATGGGCTTTCCCTCCAAGACGTTCACCGTCACCAGGAAGCTCCGCTTCTGCCCCTCGGGGGTCATGAGCTTCACCATGTCCGTGAAGCCCAGGAGGCGGCCCGGGCGCTCGTGGACGGGCTTTCCGGGGAGGGGCTTAAGGGGCTCGGGGGCCTTGGGGGTTTCCGCAAGGTGTTCCCCTGACGGGGAAGCGGCCTTCGCCTGGGGTTTGGCCTCTCCCTTGGCCTCCGCCGGGGAGTCCTTCTTCACCGTGAGCACCTGGAACTCCCGGGAGCCGTCCCGGTAGACGGTGATCCCCTTGCACCCCGTGCGGTAGGCCTCGAGGTAGGCGGCCTCCACGTCCTCCACCGAGGCGTGGTTGGGGAGGTTGATGGTATTGTGGGAGATAAGGCCGTTGACCACGTAGCGGTGGACCTCCTCCACCTCGATGTCGTACATCTCCACCTCGCCCACTTCCTCCACCTCCACCACCCGGTGGGCCAGGATCTCCGTGGGCCAGCCTAGGCGCTCCGCGGTGGTGTTATAGACTGCCTGGGCCTTCCTTTGCCGCACGGACTTCAAGTTGGTGTATCCCGGGTGATGGGTTCCCACGCGGGTGGTGGCCAGGACCTCTTGGGGAACGAAGACCTTGTACCGGGCCTCCACCTTGGCCCGCTTGTGGGCTTCTAGGGGCTCGAGGAGTTCCTGGAGGGGTCCGGAAATCGCCACGGAGTGGACGTAGTAAGTTTCCTTGGGAGCAAGGACCTTCTTCCGCCCCTGGTAGACCTTGGGAAGACCGAAGCTGCGGGCGAGTTCCGCCGCCCCGTAGGCCAAGCGTTGGCTCCTGCCTCGTAGACCACGAGGCCCACATTGGCGTGAACATAGCCATCCAGGGTGAGGCCCCGGAGGAAAGCCAGCTTCTCCCCAGGGCTTCCCTGGAGGATCTGGGGGGGCACCCGCTTTTGCGCCGCCCCTTTTCCGATCAGGGCCTCCACGAAACGCACCAGGCGGCGGGAGGTGAGGTAAAGGTTGCGCACCCCCGTGCGCTTGTCTACCGTGCACTTGGGTTCCACGCCGAACAGCCTGCCCGCCACCTCTTGGAAGACCCGTTCCACATCAGGGTCCTTGGTGGCGATGCCCACGAAGCCCGTGGCCTCCACCGTGGACCCGTCGGCGGCCAGCATCCCGAGGAAGAGGGCAAGGTCCTCGGACATCCTTTCGGGCAAGGGAAGGTTGCGGGCGTTGGTCCTTGAGGAGAGGCCCTTGGCCTCCGGGATGGGGAGCCCGCCTTCCCCGTGGGAAGGGACGAGTTTGCCTAGAACTACATCCCCCGGCTTCAGTTCCCGCATGAGCCGCCAGCCTCCGGGGTGAGGAGGCGGTGGCTTTCCCAAGCGCCCACAAGCTCGGCCCCGTTGTCTAGCCGGACCCTGATTCCCCGCTTCTTTCCGGCGTAGTAGTGGGCGGTGATCCGGTACCCCTCGGCGGTGTAAAGGCCTTCCACCGGGACGAAGGTGTCCTCGGGATGGGGTGGGGCGATCTCTTCAATGGGGATGAGGCCCTTGGAGGTGGGGATTAAGGTGCCCTTGGCGATGCACTTGGACAAGGAGTTGGCGGCATACCCCTCGGCGTCAAAGGCCCGCTGCACCGCCCCTTGCATGCGCACGTGGTCCAGGGGGTGGATGTCGTGGGCGCAGAGGAAGACCTTGCGGATGGCCTCGGGGACGAAGGGGAGCCCCTGCACCGAGCCGTGCCCGTCCTTCTGGATCTCCTCCACGATCTTCTCCCAGTCCCACTTCCCGTCCTTCTCAAAACCGGGAGCGGGCGGGTAGGCCTCCATGAGCTCCACGAAGAGGGGGTGGAGGAGAGGCTTGTACTCCCCGCCGATCCTGCGCCAGACGAAGGGGCTGAAGACGGGCTCGATCCCCGAGGAGACCCCCATGAGCATGCTGGTGGTCCCCGTGGGGGCCACGGTGAGGACGGCCACGTTCCTCCGGGGGCGGACGCCCAGGGCCTTGAAGTAGCCCTCGTGCTCGGCGTAGAGGGGGAAGACGCCCCTCTCCTCGGCCAGGGCCTCGGAGGCCCGGATGGCCTCCTCCCGCATGGCCGAAATGATCTCGTGGACCTTCTCCCTGGCCTCCTCGGAGTCGTAGGGGAGGCCCATCTTAATGAGGCGTCGGCGAGGCCCATGACCCCGAGGCCCAGGCGGCGGAGCTTCTTGGCCGCCATTTCGTTATCGGGGAGGGCGAACTGGTTCACCTCCAGGACGTTGTCCAGGAAGCGGATGGCGGTGTGGACGTCCTGGCGGAAGGCCTCCATCTGGAACTCCCCGCCCTTCACGTAGGCCGCCAGGTTCATGGCCCCCAGGTCGCAGGGTTCGCCCACGGTGAGCGGGATCTCACCACAGGGTTAGTGGAACGAATCCAATAACGTTCCCCTAAACCCTTCAAGGCCGAGAGCGCGTTCACCCGGTCCACGAAGATGAGCCGGGCTCCCCCGTGGCCCAGGCGTGCCAGGCGATCTCGTGCCAGAGCCAGCGGGCGGGGACCTTTCCCCCATAGAGAGGGATGGCCTTGGCCCCGTCCTCCCGTTCGGGGAGGGGAGGGAGCCTGCCCGTGTAGGGGCCCTCCACAGGGTAGGGATAGTACTTCCCGGGGACCTCCACGGGGGTCACGGGCCAGAGCTCGTCCTTCTCCACGGCCTCCAGGAAGCGGTCCGTGGCCAGGACGGAGATGTTGAAGGTGGAGATGTCCCCCTCCGCCTTCTCCCGGTCCAGGTCTTTGGCGGTGAGGAAGTCCAGGAGGTCCGGGTGCTCAATGGAGAGGGTGGCCATCCCGGCGCCCCGCCTCGTCCCCCCCTGCCGCACCACCCGGAGGACCGGGGCGTACACGTAGCGCAAGGTGGCCACGGGGCCCGCCTCCTCGGCTCCCCAGGCCACCCACTCCAGGAAGTGGTCAAAGATCTCAAAGAGGAAGCTCACCGGTCCCGAGCTCGTTCCCCCGCTACCCCGGATGGGGGCGCCCTCGGGGCGGAGGAGGGAGAAGTCCACGTGGGGGGTGAGGCCCCGCCGGGCCAGGTCCGCCGCCTCCCTGGCCGCCTCCACGATCCCCCCATGTCGTCGGGGACCAGGATGCGCCCCTCGGGGGGGTCCTCCACCACCCGCACCCCCCGCTCTTCCGCCAGGGCCTTTAGCTCTGGGGGGAGTTCCCCGTAGACCACGCGGGTGAAGTTCTTGAGCCGGATCTCCTCCTTGGGCCCGTCGGGTTGATGGGCGGGCGCATGAGGCCCCGGAGGAAGTCCTCGAGGTCGGGGTGTTCCGCGGAGAGGTAGGCCACGCCCCGGACCTCCCGGCGCTTTCCGGCTCCCTTGGAGCGGTAGGGGTCCAGGTTCACCCCGTTCCCCCCGCCCACCTTGGTGACCAGGGCGAGCTTCTTGGCCACCTCCATGATGCCCTCAAAGCTCTCCGGGGGGTTCCCCGTGGCCCCCTGCACGAAGCAGTTGAGGAGGTTGCCGTGGGGGGTGCCCGCCCCGGCGAGGATGCGGCCCCCCGGGGAGAAGCGCTTGCTGGCCATGAGCTCGTAGAACTTCTCCTCCCAGTGGGCCCTTTCCTCGGGGTGCTCGGGGCGGGCGATCTCCCGGGCCACCCGGCGGAACATGCCCAGGATGTCCCCGTCACCGGGTTGGAGGTACTGGCGCTTGGCAATGGCTTGGGCGTGCTCGTCAAAGAAGGCTGGCTCCATAAATCCTCCCTATACCCCAGATCTTGGGGCTAGATGGCAAGAGGCTACAACTCCTTGGGTTTTCATGGCAAGTGGGGGGGGCCACACTCTGGCCTGAACGGTTGACGGGGCCTCTCAAGCTTACCAGAATGGGAAGGATGCGCGCGGCCTTCCGCACCCTGGGGTGCAAGGTGAACCAGGTGGAGACCGAGGCCCTTTTGGGCTTCCTAAAGGCCCTCGAGCCCGAGGTGGTGCCCGTGGAGGCCGGGGGGGCGGACCTGGTGGTCATCAACTCCTGCGCCGTCACCACCACCGCCGAGGCGGACACCCGCAAGGAGGTGCGCCGGGCCAGGCGGTATAACCCCCACGCCTTCATCGTGGTCACGGGGTGCTACGCCGAGCTCGCCCCGGAGGCCCTTAAGGAGCTTGGGGCGGACGCCGTGGTGCCCAACGCCCGCAAGGCTGAGCTTCCCAAGGTGATCCTGGAGCGCTTCGGCCTGCCTTCCGACCCCATCACCACCCCCCCAACGAGTTCTGGGGAGCGGGGGAAAGGGGGCTTTTGAATAGCCGGGTGCGGGCCTTTCTGAAGGTGCAAGACGGTTGCCAGGCGGGGTGCGCCTACTGCATCATCCCCAGGCTAAGGGGCAAGGAGCGCCACCGGGACCACCGGGAGGCCCTGGCGGAGGCCGAGGCTCTCCTCCGCATGGGAATCCAGGAGATCGTCCTCACCGGGGTGCGCCTGGGAAGCTACCAGGGCCACCCCAAGGGCCTTGCGGGGCTCGTGGAGGACCTCTACCACCTGGGGGCCAAGGTGCGGCTTTCCTCCATAGAGCCCGAGGACACCGGGGAGGACCTCCTTAAGGTGATGGCCCGCTACGCTCCCGGGGTCCGGCCCCACCTGCACCTCTCCCTGCAGACGGGCTCGGACCGGCTTCTTAGGCTCATGGGCCGCCGCTACGACAAGGCCTATTACCGGGGCCTGGTGCAGAGGGCCTACGAGCTCATCCCCGGCTTCGCCCTCACCACGGACGTCATCGCCGGCCTCCCCACGGAGACCGAGGAGGAGCACCAGGAGACCTTGGCCTTCCTGGAGGAGCTCAGGCCCACCCGGGTCCACGCCTTCACCTACACCCCGAGGCCCAAGACCCGGGCGGCCTCCCTGCCCCAGGTGCCCCCGGAGGTGAGGAAGCGCCGCACCAAGGAGCTCATCGCCCTGGCCCAGCGGCTGGCGGAGGAGCGTCTTAAGCCCAAGCTGGGAAGCCGGGCGGAGGTCCTGGTGGAGCGGGTGCAGGGGGGCGAGGCCCTGGGCCACACCCCGGACTACTACGAGGCCCGGCTTTCCGGGGAGGCCCGCCCCGGGGAGACGGTCTGGGCCCGGGTTTTGGGGGTGGATGGGTACGTCCTTCTGGGCCGGGTGGAAGGGGTGAAGGAGGAGGTAAAGGGGCCCCTGGAGCTTCCCGTGCGGTAGGATGCCTTCCATGGGGTGCGTGTTCTGCCGCATCATCGCCGGGGAGCTTCCCGCCAGGAAGGTCTACGAGGACGAGGGCTTCGTGGCCTTCCACGACATAAGGCCCAAGGCCCCCGTGCACGTCCTGGTGGTGCCCAAGGAGCACGTGGAGAGGCTTTCCGACTACCCCGACAGCGAAGAGGGGGAGCGGAAACTGGGGGCCCTCTTCCGCACCGCCAACCGGGTGGCGCGGGGGCTGGGCCTCGAGGGCTACCGGGTGCAGGTGAACGTGGGGGCGAAGGGGGGCCAGGAGGTCTTCCACGTGCACGTGCACGTCATGGGGGGCTGGGCCTGAGGAAGCGGTCCAGAGCCCTCCCCTCGGGGTCCAGGGCGTAGCCCAGAAGGCCTTCCGGGCGGACTTCCAGGAAGAGGCGTGGTGGGCCACGGCCAGAGTCCGGCTCCAGGGAGGGGGGGC
>BBBL01000090.1 GCA_001311545.1 Thermus kawarayensis JCM 12314
AGGAGGCCAGGCGGGGGGTGCGGGACCTGGTCCTGGTGGACACCGCAGGCCGCCTGCAGATAGACGAGCCCCTCATGGAGGAGCTCGCCCGCCTCAAGGGCGTCTTGCGCCCCCAGGAGGTCCTCCTGGTCCTGGACGCCATGACCGGCCAGGAGGCCCTCTCCGTGGCCCGGGTCTTTGACGAGAAGGTGGGGGTCACCGGCCTCATCCTCACCAAGCTGGACGGCGATGCCCGGGGCGGGGCGGCCCTCTCTGCCCGGCACGTCACCGGGAAGCCCATCTACTTCGCCGGCGTCTCGGAGAAGCCCGAGGGCCTGGAGCCTTTTTATCCCGACCGCCTGGCGAGCCGCATCCTGGGCATGGGGGACGTGGCCACCCTGGCGGAGCGGGTGCGGGAGGCGGGCCTCGAGGCCGAGGCCCCCAAGGCGGCCAAGGAGCTCACCCTGGAGGATTTCCTCAGGCAGATGCAGAACCTCAGGCGCCTGGGGTCCTTCTCCGAGATCCTCAGGATGCTCCCCGGGGCGGGCAAGGCCCTGCCCCAAGGGCTTCAGGTGGATGACCGGGCCCTGAAGCGCCTGGAGGCCATGGTCCTTTCCATGACCCCCGAGGAGCGCAAGAACCCCCGCATCCTCAACGCCTCGAGGCGCAAGCGCATCGCCCAGGGCAGCGGCACCACCGTGCAGGAACTCAACCGCCTCATCAAGGCGTTTGAGGAGACCAAGGCCCTGATGAAGTCCCTGGAAAGGCAGAAGGCCGGGGACTCATGGGAATCTTCAGGAGGTAGAAACGGTATGGTCAAGATCAGGCTTTCTCGGTTCGGCTCCAAGCACAACCCCCATTACCGCATCGTGGTCACCGACGTCCGCAGGAAGCGGGACGGGGCTTACCTCGAGAAAATCGGCTACTACGACCCCCGCAAGACCACCCCGGACTGGCTCAAGGTGGACGTGGAGCGGGCCCGCTACTGGCTTTCCGTGGGGGCCCAGCCCACCGACACCGCCCGGAGGCTTCTCCGGCAGGCGGGGGTCTTCCGGCAGGAAGGCTGACTTAAGTACCCCGCTCTGGC
The DNA here is from genome assembly GCA_001311545.1 of Thermus kawarayensis JCM 12314. The sequence continues at coordinate 1,067 of BBBL01000090.1, forward strand.
TTTCGCCAGAGCGGGGGCCCCAAAGGACGCTCTCGGCCCTGGGTAAAGGCCTTCATGTCGCAGAACCAAGGCAGGGGCACTAAATACCCCACCGCGGCTTTCGCCGCGGTGGGGGCCCCAAAAAAAGCCTCCCCCAGCCCCGGCTTGGGCATCCCATGTTGCGAAGGCAAAGTGCGGGCGCTTAGAACATGGGCCCGATGCGGAAGTGGAGCCTTCCCGTGGGGCTTTCCGGGCTGAAGGCGTAGTCCAGCCTTAGGGAAGGCAGTAGGCCCCGAAGACGTCCAGGTCCAGCTGGAAGCCGATGCCCGCCCCCCACTTGGGCCCCCCGGTGTTGTCGGCCAGGCCCAGGTCCAAGAAGGCGATGCCGTAAAGGTTGGTGCCTCCCTGGGGGGAGAGGCGGAAATCGTAGCGGTACTCCACCCCCCCCGTGGCGAAGGAAAGCCCCCCGTACTTGCGGTCCTCGTAGCCCCGGAGGAGGAAGGCCTCGGCCCCGCCCCCGGAGAGGTAGAAGCGCTCGCTCTCTGGGGGAAGCGAGAAGGGTGCCGGCGGAAAGGCGGAAGGCCAGGGCCTGGCGTTTCTCCGGGTCCAGGCCGAAGTAGGTCTTGCCCGTGGCCACCAGGGGCACGAAGAAGCTCCGGCCCCCCGTGTCCGGCAGGGAGAGGCCGAGGCCGGTGGCCAGGCTCGCCTCGTAGCCCTGGGTGCGGAAGCGGGGGTCGTCCACATCCAGGTAGGCGAAGGTGGTGTCCAGGCGGACCGTCCAACCGGGGGTGGGGAGGAGCTTTGGGCCAGGGAGGGGTTTTTGTAGCCGGTGCCGTCGCAGTACTTGGGGCTCGTGGTATCGGTGACGCTGGGATCGCAGGGGGCGTTGGGGTCGTAGACCTCCAGGGCGTAGGTGGAACGCCGGGCGGAAAGCCCAAAGGAAAGGCGCAGGTTTTCCAGGTCCTTGGAGAAGGGCCGGGAGAGGCTGAGGCCGAAGCCCGTGCGGCGCTCCGTGTACTCCCAGCCGGTGTCGGTGGTGCCCTGGAGGAGCTTGTTGTTGCCGATGGGGGTGGAGAAGGCGCTCAAGGAAAGGCTCGTGCGCACCTCCTTGAGGTCGGCGAAGTCCAGGTAGAGCCAGGGCACGGTGTAGCTCAGGGAGAGGGAGAGGTTGTCCCGGGCCTCGTTTTGGAGGAAGGCCAGGTCCAGGCTTGCCTGGTGGGCGAGGCCGAAGAGGTTGGTCTCCTTAAAGGAGACGCTTCCCGACCACCCCTCCAGGGAGCTCCAGCCCAGGGCGGGCTGGAAGAGGCCGGTGCGGGCCTCCTTGAGCCCCAGGACCACCACCACCTCCTCCGGCCTCTCCGCGGGGGCCAGGGAGACCCGGGGCGGTTCGGCCAGAAGCCCCGTGGCCAGGAGGCGGGCCATGGCCTTCCGGAGCTCGGGGACGCTGAAGAGGGAGCCTGGCTTGGGAAGCTCCCGGAGGATCACCTCCTCCTGGGTGCGGTGGGGGCCCTGCCACTCCAGGCGGTAGCCCGCGATCTTGAGCTCCACCACCTCCAGGCGGAAGACCCCTTCCCGGAAGCTATAGCGCACGTCGGCCACCTCGTAGCCCTTCTCCCGGTAGAAGCTCGCGATGCGGCGGGCGTCCTCCTGGGCCAGGAGGGGAGTGTAGACCTCCCCGGGCTTCAGGCGGAGGAGGGGGAGGAGGGTTTCCGTGGGGAAGGCCGTGTTCCCGGTGATCTCCACCCGCTCAATCCTGCCCCCCTCGGCCCCCAAGGAGAGGCGCACCACCACCTGCTCCCCCTGGGGAAGGAGGCTAAAGTCCACCACCCGGGAAAGCTTCCGGGAGAGGGCCTGGACCCCTTCCAGGAGGCGGGGGTAGTTCAGGTAGTCCCCCGGCTTCAAGGGGAAGTCCCCGAGGTCCAGGCCTTCCCCCTCCACCCGGGCCACCCGGAGTTCCCGCACCTGCACGGTGAGGATGCCCCCCTCCAGGGCGGAGGCCTGGGGGTCGGGGCCGCTAAAGCGGTAGCCCGCCTCCTCGTAGCGGCCGGCCAGGGCCCTCAGGGCCTCCTGGTACCTGGCGAAGTCAAAGGGGCCCTTGAGGGGTTCCAGGAGCTTTAAAAGCTCCCCTTCCGGGAGGAGGCTCACCCCCTGGAGGCGGACCTCCTTCACCTCGGGGCTTTCCGCCACCCGGAAGGTAAGGGCCATCCTGCCCCCCGCTTCCTTGGCCTCCACCTCCACCTTGGGGGCGAAGGGGAAGCCGTTTTGCCGGAAGGCCTGGGCCAGGGCCTGGGCGGCCTCCTGGGCCTTGAGGGGGTTGTAGGTGGCCTCCTTGCCGATGGCGAAGTTCTCCTCCAGGAAGCGCAGGAGGGTTTCTTGGGGGAAGGCCTTGGCCTCCACCGTGACCTCGGCGATGGCGGGGTAGGGGACGAGGCGGACCTTGAGGACCTCCCCTTCCAGGCGCACCTCCGCCTCCCGGAAGTAGCCCGTGGCCAGGAGGGCCTTGCGGGCGGCCTCGAGGTCGCCCGGCTCGTCCCCTTCCCCGAAGCAGGGCGGCCCGGGCCAGGGCCTGGAGCACGGGGTCGCCCCCTTCTATGACCACTTCCTTCAGAGGGGCGGCCAGGGCCAGAAGGCCCAAAAGGGCAAAGGACAAAAGGCGCTTCATGCCCCAGAGCTTACCCAGGAGGCGTGAAGGGGCGGTGAGAAGTAGAATGCAAGGGTATGGGGGTTTACGAGAACATCCAGGAGGCCGTGGCGGCCATCCGGTCTAGAACCGACTTCCTCCCCGAGGTGGCCGTGGTCTTGGGATCGGGCCTGGGGCCTCTGGCCGAGGAGGTGGAGAAGGTGGCGGAGATCCCCTACGGGGAGGTCCCCCACTTCCCCCTCTCCACCGCCCCGGGGCATGCGGGAAGGCTCGTCCTGGGGTACCTCGAGGGCAAGCGGGTCCTGGTCTACCAGGGCCGGGTCCACTACTACGAGGGCTACTCCGCAGAGGAGGTGGTCTTCCCGGTGCGGGTGGGGTTTTTCCTGGGGGCCAGGACCTTCCTCCTCACCTCGGCGGCGGGGGGCCTCAACCCCCGGTTCAGGGCGGGAGGCATCATGCTCCACCTGGACTACCTCAACTTCGCCGGGGCAAACCCCTTGCGCGGCCCCAACGACGAGCGGCTTGGCCCCCGCTTCCCGGTGATGTTTGAGGCCTACGACCCGGGGCTCATAGCGTTGGCCCGCAAGGTGGCCCGCAGGCAGGACCTCCACCTCTTTGAGGCGTCTACGCCTGGTTCATGGGGCCCTCCTTCGCCAGCCGGGCCGAACTCAGGATGCTCAGGGAGCTGGGGGCGGACGCCATCGGCATGTCCACCGTGCCCGAGGTCCTCGCCCTCCGCCACCTCGGGGCCAGGGTCTTAGGGCTTTCCACCATCACCGACATGGCCGTGCCCGAGCGGGAGTACCACGCCACCGAGGAGGAGGTCCTGCGCGTGGCCGCGGAGACGGGCCCCGTCTTCCGGCGCTTCGTCCGGGGCATCCTCGCCGAGCTCTGATGGGGCTTCCCCAGGTCCTGGAGCGTATAGAAAGGGCCTGCCGCCGCGCGGGCCGACGGCCCGAGGAGGTGCGCCTGGTGGCGGTGACCAAGGGGCGTACCCCGGAGGAAATCCAAGAGAGGGTCCTCCGCCACGGGGCCTTCCCCTTGGGGGAGAGCCGGGTCCAGGAGGCCCTGAGGAAGATGGAGCACCTCCAGGCGGAGTGGCACCTCGTTGGCCACCTCCAGCGGAACAAGGCCAAGTTCGCCCCCCGCTTCGCCCTGATCCACTCCCTGGACTCCCTGCCCTTGGCCGAGGCCCTGGCGAAGGCGGCGGAGAAGGCGGAAACCCGGCTTAAGGTCCTGGTGGAGGTGAACCTGGGGCGGGAGCCCCAGAAGCACGGGGTCTTGGAGGAGGACCTTCCCGGGCTCTTGGAGCGCCTCCGGGAGATGCCCCGCCTCGAGGTCCTGGGCCTCATGACCGTTCCCCCCATGGGTCCCGAGGGGGTGGTGCGCCCCATATTCCGCAGGCTTTCCGAGCTCGCCGACCGCTTTGGCCTTCCCGAGCGCTCCATGGGCATGTCCGACGATTTTGAGTGGGCGGTGGAGGAGGGGGCCACCCTGGTGCGCGTGGGCCGGGCCCTTTTTGTAGACTGAGGGGCACATGGACCTTACGCCCTTGGACGTCCGTTACCAGGAGTTCCCCACGGGGTTTCGCGGCTACCAGAAGGAGGCGGTGCGGGCCTACCTGGCCCGGGTGGCCGAGGTGATGGAGGGCCTCATGGGGGAGAACGAGGCCCTGAAGGAGCGCCTGAGGGGCCTGGAGGAGGAGGTGGCCCGCCTCAAGGAGGCCGAGGGGGAGTTGAAGCGGGCGGTGGTGGCCGCGGAGAAGATCGCCCGGGAGCTCAAGGCCCAGGCGGAGCGGGAGGCGGAGCTCATCCGCAAGGAGGCCCTGGCGGCCAAGGAGCAGGTCCTGCGGGAGGCCGCCGAGGAGCTTAGGCGCCTCCGGGGGAGATAGAGCGGGCCAGGCAGGAAAAGGCCCTCTTCCTCTCCCAGTTTCGGGCCCTCCTCCAGGGTTACCTGGATTCCGTGGAACGCTTGGCCAAGGAGTAGTCCCCCTCCGGGAGGCGGCTCTGCCCTTTTAGAAAGGGCCTGAAGCCAGGTAAAGCCAGAGGCGGTAAAGGGTCTCCCTAAGCCGGTAGCCCAGGGGGTAGGCCCCGGGTACCCCGTAGCCCTCCGCCCGAAGGCCCAGGGCGCGGGCCAGGAAAAGGGCCCGGGGTAGGTGGGGGGCATCGGTGACCAGGAGGACCTGGCCTCGGAGAAGGGGCTTGAGGAAGAGCAGGTTCTCGTAGGTGGACTGGCTTTGGGTCTCGCAGAGGAGGGCTTCCCGGGGGATGCCCCTTTCCCGGAGGTAGCGGCACCCCACCTCCCCTTCGCTATAGCGGTCCCCCGGGGCCTTTCCCCCGGCCACGGCGATCCTGGGGGCGAGGCCTTTATGGTGGAGGGCGAGGGCGGCCTGGAGCCGCCTTTCCAGGACGGGGGAGGGGTGGCCGCCGTACTGGGCCGCCCCCAGGACCACGATCCAGGCGTAGGGTTCCTGGGCCAGGCCAGGGGAAGGAGGAGGGCGAGGGAGGCGAGGCGCCGCACGCCCCCCACTCTACGGCAGGGCGGCTTTTTGGTATACTGAGAGGGCGTTGGAGAAGATCTTCGGGAAGACGGAGGGGCTCAGGAAGAGCGACCTTAAAAGGCTTTCCAACCTTTACCGGAGGCGGTTGCCCCCGGAGCGGGTTCTGACCCCGGAGCTCGCCCACGCGCTGGCGGGGCTTTCCCACGAGATCCACCGTCCCATTGCCCTCCTCCTGGACCGGGGCGGCCGGGTGGTGCGGGTGGGGGTGGGGGACGCCAAGGACCTCCCCATCCCC
>BBBL01000091.1 GCA_001311545.1 Thermus kawarayensis JCM 12314
GGTACACCCCCGGCATCTCGGCGGTCTCCCCCCCTAAAAGGGGAATGCCTTGGGCCCGGCAGGCCTCGGCCAAGGAGGTGAGGAGAGCGGAGAGGACCTCCTCGTCCAAGCGGCTCGCCGCCAGGTAGTCCAGGAAGAAGAGGGGCTTGGCCCCTTGGGCCAGGAGGTCGTTCACCGAGTGGTTCACCAGGTCAAAGCCCAGGCCGGAAACGTCCCCCGCCTGCAGGGCCAGAAGGGTCTTGGTCCCCACCCCGTCGGTGGTGGCCACCAAGACGGGGTGGCGCATCTCCTGGAGGGCCTTGGCGTCAAAGAGCCCGCCGAAGGCCCCCAGGCCCCGGAGCACCTCGGGGGTGTAGGTGGCCTCCAACTCGGCCTTGGCCCGCCTTAGGGCCAAGGCCTTCGCCTCTATGTGGACCCCGGCCTCCTCGTAGCGCATCGGCCCTATCCTACCCCAAGGGCTTCCAGGAGGAGCCTCCGCACCACCTCCGGCTTGGCCTGCCCTTTGGTCCTGCGCATCACCTGGCCCACCAGAGCGTCCAGGGCCTTGAGCTTGCCCTGGCGGACGCTCTCCGCCGCCTCGGGCAGGGCGGCGAGGGCCTCGGCCACCACGGCCTTCAGGGCGGCCTCGTCGGCCACCACCCTAAGGCCTCGCTCCCGCACCAGGCCTCGGGATCCCGGCCCTCCAAGAGCTCGGGCAGAAGCGCCTTGGCCACCCGGCTGGTGACCTCCCCCCGCTCAAAGAGGGCCACCAGGTGGGCCAGGGCCCTGGGGGCAAGCCGGGTGGCCTCCAAGGGGAGGCCGCGCTCGTTCAAAAGGCCCATGACGTCGGCCAAGAGCCAGTTGGCCAGGGCCTGGGGAGAGGCGAGGCCGAAGGAGAGGGCATCGTCCAGGAAGCGGGAGAGGGCCGGGGCGTAGGCCAGGACCTCGGCGTCTTTTTCCTTGATGCCCAGGGCCCGGTAGCGGGCCTCCTTGTCCCAGGGAAGTTCGGGTAGCCCTTGCCGCACCTCCGCAAGCCAAGCCCGGGGGATAGGCACCGGGGGCAGGTCGGGCTCGGGAAAGTAGCGGTAGTCCGCCTCCTCCTCCTTGGTGCGCATGGGGTAGGTCTTGCCGCTCCCCTCCTCAAAGCCCAGGGTGGCCTGCTTCACCCGCTCCCCCCGCCTCAGGACCTCCGTCTGGCGGCGGATCTCGTACTCCAGGGCCCGCTGGACGCTTTTGAAGGAGTTGAGGTTCTTGATCTCCACCTTGGTGCCCAAAGGCTCCCCCACCCGGCGCACGGAGACGTTCACGTCGGCCCGGAGCTTTCCTTCCTCAGGGGTGGCGTCGGAGATGCCCAGGGTCTGGACCAAGGCCTGGATGCGCTGGAGAAAGAGCCTGGCCTCCTCGGGGGTCTTTAGGTCGGGCTCGGTGACGAGTTCAATGAGGGGCTTCCCGCCCGGTTGAGGTCCAGGAGGGTCCTCCCCTCCAGGTGGAGGCTCTTGCCGGCGTCCTCCTCCAGGTGGAGGCGCTTGATGCGCACCCGCCTCTCCCCCAGAGGAACGCTTCCCCCCAGGCCCAGGGGCAGGTCGTACTGGCTGATCTGGTAGTTTTTGGGGAGGTCGGGGTAGAAGTAGTTCTTGCGGTGGAAGACCAGCCTTTCCGGCACCTCCGCCCCCAGGGCCAGGGCGAGCCTTAAGCCGTACTCCACCGCCTTTCGGTTGGCCACGGGCAGGGCCCCGGGCAGGCCCAAGCAGACGGGACAGGTGTGGGTGTTGCGCCCCGAAGTAGTCGGCTTCGCAGCCGCAAAAGGCCTTGGTCCGGTCCTGAGGTGGAGGTGGACCTCGAGGCCGATGGCCGCCTCGTACATGGCTTAGAGTTTACCGCGCCGCCCCTCCTTCTCCCCCTCCCCTGTCCCGCTCAAGCGCATGAACTCCTTGGGGTCCACGGCCCGGGCGAGGCCCATCTCGTAGGTGATGAGCTTGCGCCGGTAAAGGTCCGCCAGGCAGGCGTCCATGGTGATCATCCGTACTGGCCGCCCGTTTGGATGACGCTCCTTAGCTGGTGGCTCTTCCCCTCCCGGATGAGGCCCTAACGGCCGGGGTGGCGATCATGAGTTCATAGGCCAGCACCCGCCCGCCGCCAAAGGCCTTGGCAGGAGCTGCTGGGTGAGGACCGCCACCAGGTTGTTGGAGAGCTGGACCCGCACCTGCTCCTGCTGGTTTTGCGGGAAGACGTCGATGATGCGGTCTATGGTCTCGGGGGCGGAGTTGGTGTGGAGGGTGCCCATGACCAGGTGGCCGGTCTCGGCGGCGGTGATGGCGGCGGCGATGGTCTCGTAGTCCCGCAACTCCCCCACCAGGATCACGTCCGGGGCCTGGCGGAGGACGCTACGGAGGGCCTTGTGGAAGCCGTGGGTGTCGGCGCCGATCTCCCGTTGGTTGACGATGGCCTTCTTGTGCTTGTGGAAAAACTCTATGGGGTCCTCGATGGTCACGATGTGCACGGGCTTGCGTTCGTTGATGTAGTCGATCATGGAGCCAGGGTGGTGCTCTTCCCGCTCCCCGTAGGCCCCGTGACCAGAACGAGGCCTCTTGGGGCCATGGCGATCTCGGCGATGCCCTTGGGCAGGCCCAGCTCCTCAAAGCTCTTGATGACGGCGGGCACCACCCTCAAGACCCCGCCCACGCTTCCCCGCTGCAGGAAGACGTTCACCCGGTAGCGCCCCTTGCCCGGGAGGCTGAAGGAGAAGTCCAGCTCCTTTTCCTCCTCAAAGACGCGCTGTTGCTTCTCGTCCATGAGGGCGTACATGAGGCGGCGGGTGTCCTGGGGAGAAAGGGGCTCGTACTCCGTGGGGTGGAACTCCCCGTCCACCTTGATCATGGGAGGCAGGCCCACGGTGATGACCAGGTCGCTGGCTCCCCGCTCCACGGCCAGGCTCAAAAGGTCCACGATGTCGGGCGTCTTCGGCATACTCCCTCCTACTCAATGGTCCTCGCCAGGACCTCCTCGAGGGTGGTAATCCCCTGGAAGGCCTTGTAAAGGCCATCTTCCCGCAGTTTTCATGCCCTTTCTCCGGGCGATCTCCTTGATCTCCGTGGCCGACTTTCCGGCCACGATGGCGTGGCGGATCTCGTCGTCCACCACCAAAAGCTCGTGGATGGCGTAGCGGCCCTTGTAGCCGGTGCCGCTACACCGCTCGCACCCCATGCCCTTGTAGAGCTTGACCTCCCCCATCTCTGCCTCGGAAAGCCCGAGGCGCCTTAGGACCTCGGGGTCCGGACGGACCTCCACCTTGCAGTGCTCGCAGATCTTCCGGACGAGCCTCTGGGAGAGGACGCCGATGAGGGCGGCGGAGATGTTGAAGAGCTCCACCCCCATCTCGTCCAGGCGGGTGATGGCCTGGGCGGCGTCGTTGGTGTGCAGGGTGGCGATGACCAGGTGGCCGGTGAGGGCGGCCTCCGTGGCGATCTTGGCGGTCTCGGAATCGCGGATCTCCCCCACCATGATGATGTCGGGGTCCTGCCGAAGGAAGGCCCTGAGGGCGCGGGCGAAGGTGAGGCCGGCCTGGGGGTTCACCTGGGTCTGGTTGATGCCGGGGATCTCGTACTCCACGGGGTCCTCAATGGTCTGGGTGTTCTTGTCGGGGGTGGCGATGCGCTTGAGGATGGAGAAGGTGGTGAAGCTCTTCCCCGAGCCCGTGGGCCCGGTGATGAGGAAGATGCCGTAAGGCTTGGAGATCACCTCCTGGAAGCGCTCAAAGACCCCGGGGGCGAAGCCGAGGTTTTCTATCTCCGGGATGTCGCTGGCCTTCTTCAGGAGGCGCATCACCGCCTTTTCCCCGTAGACCGTGGGCAGGGTGGAAAGCCGTAGGTCCAGGTCGATGGCCCCTTCCGGTAGCGCACCCGGCCGTCTTGGGGGAGGCGCCTTTCGGCGATGTTGAGCTCCCCCATGATCTTGATGACGCTGATGATGGGGTTCAAGGCCCCCTTGGGCAGGGTGGTGTACTGGCGTAAGGTGCCGTCCACCCGGAGGCGCACCAGGACGTCCGACTGCCTGGGCTCGATGTGGATGTCGGAGGCATCCTGGAGGTAGGCCTCCCGGATCACCTGCTTGACGAACCGCTGGGCGGCGCTTTCGTCCAGGTCGGTGACGGCCTGGACCTCCTCCTCCTGGTACCCCTTGGAAAGCTCCTTGGCCAGCTCCCCCAGCTCCTCCTTGCCGTAGAAGCGCTCTATGAGCCTGGTGATGGCCGCCTCGGTGGCCACGGCGGGGGCCACCTCGTAGGCCAGCCCCTTACGCTTCAGGGCCAGGCGCACGTCGTCCAGGGCCAGGATGTTCCGGGGGTCCTTCATGAGGAGGACCAGGCGGTTCCCCTCCAGGCGGTGGGGGAAGACCCCGTAGCGGCGGGCCAGGTCCTCGGGCAGGAGGAGGGCCGCCGAAGGATCGGGGGGTCGGCCTCGGGGTTGATGTAGGGGTATCCCAGCTGGGCGGCCACCGCCTGGGCCAGGGCCTCGGGCTTGAGCTTCCCCGACTGGACCAGGGTGTCCTCGAGGCGCCCTCCCCCCTGCCGCTGCTTCCTCAGGGCCTCCTCCACGTCCTCGGGCCGGGCCAGGCCCAGCTCCACCAGGATCTCCCCCAAGGGCTTGGCCTTGGGCAGGCGCTTCTGCACCTCCAGGGCCTCCCTGAGGTGCTCCCGGGAAAGGCGCCCCTCCTGCACCAGGACCTCCCCCAGGCGCCCCTTCTCGGGATAGGCCCGCTGGAAAAGGGCCTCCCAGGCCTGGGGCGGGGTGAGGTAGAAGCGGGCGGGGCGGCCCAGAAGCCTTTCCACCGCCTCCTTGTGCCGGGGGTCGTGAAGGACCACCTCCAGCCTGCCCTCCTTAAAGCCCAAGGGCACGGCCCCGTGGCGCAGGGCATCGGCGCGGAGGAGGAGGGCGGTGGCGGAGGGGTCGGGGTCCAGGCCCTCGGTGCTTTCCAAGAACTCCAGACCCTCCTGCTCGGCCAGGGTCTGGTACAGGGCCTCCTCGGAAAGGCCCCTTCGCACCAGAACCCGCCCCAGAAGGTCCCCCGTCTTCTCCTGTTCCGCCAAGGCCTCCTCCAAGGCCTCCCGGGAAAGGAGGCCCTTCTTCACCAGGAGCTCCCCCAGCCTCAACTCCCCCCGGCTTGGGCCCGAGGGCAAGGGGGAAGGGGCAGGCCGAGCTCGGGGTAGTTCTTGGCCAAGGCGTAGAGGAAGTCGGTCTTGGTGGCCTGGTAGGGCTCCACCACGAGGCCGGTGAGGTCTTCTATCTCCTCCAGGCCCAGGGGGTCCAAGGGGTTGACGAAGGCCACCCGCACCACCCCCGCCTCCTCGTCCAGGGCGAAGGGGATGGCCTGGAGCTCCCTGGCCTTCTCCGCCGGCAAGAGGGCCCTCACCCTTGGCGGGATTTCCAGGGAGTGAAGCTCCACCAAGGGGATGCCGAAGTGGTCCTCAATGGCCTGGGCGATGCGCCTTTCCGAGAGGAGGCCCATGTCGCTCACCACCTCGGCCAAGGAGCCCCCCACCTCCCGGTGCCTTTCCAGGGCCATCTGCAGCTCCTCGTCCGTGAGGAGCCCGGAGTCCAACAGGATCGCCCCCAGCCTTTTGTCCCCTATGGTCAAGACGCTCATCTCACACCCCTCGAGGTCTTCTAAAGGGAGTCTCCAGCATCCGTATGAAACGCGTGTAAACAAACTCCTCGTCCCGCAAGGGCGGCACCAAGACGGTGTAGGCCCCCACCAGGTTCCCCCCGAGCACGTCGGTGAAGACCTGGTCCCCCACCACCGCCACCTCCCCCGGGGGAAGGCCCAGGGCCTTCAGGGCCCGGCGGAAACCGAGCCAGGGCTTGAGGGCCGGGGCGTGGCCGGGAAGGCCAAGGGCCCTCTGCACCCGGGCAAAGCGCTCGGGGAGGGCGTTGGAGAGGAGGTAGACGGGCACCGCTTCCTTCAAGGCCCCAAGCCACGCCCCATAGGCCTCGGGAAGCTCCTCTTCCCCGTAGGCAGGAGGGTGTTGTCCAGGTCCAGGATCACCCCCCTAAGGCCCCTGGCCCTAAGCCACTCCGGGGTGAGGTGAAGGAGGGAGGGCAGCACCTCCCGGGGGAAGAACATGGCCTCATTGTGCCACGGGCGGGGTGAACGGGGGCTTAACGGGGAAGCAGGACGAGGCCCCACATCCTCCCCGTCCTCCCCCGGTCGCGGCGATGGGAGAAGAGGGTGGGAGCGCAGTGGGTGCAAAGCCCCACCCGGTAGATGCGCTCCTCCTTAAGCCCCGCCTCCTGGGCCTGGAGGAGGAGGGCTGCTTCCAGGTCCAGGAGATACTTGCCCGGGGCCTTGGGGTCCGGGGTGAAGGTGGGAAGGCCCGCCCGGGCGAAGGCCTCCGCCACCTCCTCCCCCACCTGGTACGCACGCCCCCCCGATCCCCGGGCCGATGGCCAGGTGGACCTCCGAGGGGTCTAACCCCAGGGCCGCGATCCTTTCCAAGGCCT
>BBBL01000092.1 GCA_001311545.1 Thermus kawarayensis JCM 12314
CTTCCCCCACCTCCCCCTGGACCCCGTAGCCAAATAGCCCAGAGGCCCCAAGGCCAGGCTTCCCAGGTAGCCCAAGGCCCCTCGTCCCCCCTGGAGGCGCAAAAGGGCCTCTCCTTCCCCCAGGGTGAGGCCGGCCTCCAGGGTGGGAAAGGCCCGGGGGCCCAGGTACACCCCGGCCTCGAGGCGGCCCTGGGCCAAGGCCAGGAGCAGAAAGGGCAGAAGGGCCAAGAGCCTTCTCATACCGCCACCTGCCTCTGGAAGCGGGCCGAGGCCAGGAAAAGCACCAGGCCGGCAAAAAGGAGCAGGGCCAGGAGGTGGGGCCAGAGCACCCCAAACCCCACCCCCTTAAGCATCACCCCCCGCAGGACCTCAATGAGGTAGCGGGCGGGGACCAGATAGGAAAGAAGCTGGAAAAACCGGGGCATGCCGTCCACGGGAAAGACGAACCCCGAGAGGAAGATGGTGGGGAAGGCGTAGGCGTAGGTACCGAAAACGGCCTGCACCTGGGTGCGGGCCAGGGTGGAGATGAACACCCCCGCCGCCAAGGAACCCAGCACGAAGAGGAACATGGCCAGGAGCAAAAGCCCCAGGCTCCCCCGCACCGGCACCCCGAAGACCCAGTGCCCCAAGGCCAGCACCAAAAGGGCTACCCCGAAGGCGATGAAGAGGTAGGGGAGCACCTTCCCCAGAACCATCTCGTGGGGCCTCAAGGGGGAGGCGAGGAGGCTTTCCATCATGCGGCTTTCCGCCTCCCGCACGATGGAAAGGGCGGTGAGGAGCACGGTGAACATGGTGAGCACCAGGCCGATGATCCCGGGGATCATGAACCAGGCCGTTCTGTTCTCCGGGTTGTAGAGGGTGTGAAGCTCCGGGCTCAAGGGGGGAAGCACCTTTTCCCCGGCCAAGGCCCGGCTCACCAGGATGCGGGCGTTCACCTCCTGGAGGGCCTTCCTCAGGGCGGCCTGGGCCTGGAAGGCGAAGTTGGGGTCGGTGCCGTCCACGTAGACCTGGAGGGCCACGCTCTCCCCCGGCGCACCTTTTCCAGGGCCCCCGGGGGCACCGCCAGTCCCACCCGGGCCTGGCCCCGGTCTATGGCCGCCACCACCCCGCGGGGCTTTCCGCCTCCAGGGCCAGGCGGAAGACGCCCCCCTGGGTGAGCTGGCGCAGGAGGGCCTCGCTGATGCGGTCCTTAGAGGCGTCGTAAAGAACCAGGGGGATGTCCTTCAGGGTGAAGTTGATGGCGTAGCCGAAGAGGAGGAGCATCAGGGTGGGCAACAAAACGATGAGCCGGGGCAGGACGTGGTCCCGCCGGATCTGCAACAGCTCCTTCTGGGCCAGGGCCAGGATGCGGTTCATGAGGCCTCCTTGGCGAGGAGGACGAACACGTCCTCCAGCTGGGCTCCACCTCTTGGAACCCCGGCCCGAGGGGAAAGGAGGGCCGGGCGATGAGCCTGACCCCTTCGCCGCTTGGCCAGGCCTCGAGAACCCCCGGAAGCCCCCGGAGGGCCTCCAAGGAGGGGCCCTGGGCGAAGAGGAAGCGGGCCCGCTCCCGGGCCAAGGCCTTGAGCTCCTGGGGGGTGCCTGGGCCAGGACCCGCCCCCCAAAGAGAAGGGCCAGGCGGTGGCAGCGCTCGGCCTCGTCCATGTAGTGGGTGGTGACCAAGACCGAGGCCCCCCTTCCCGCCTCCTCGTGGATGAGGTCCCAGATGCTCCGGCGGGAAAGAGGTCCAGGCCCGTGGTGGGCTCGTCTAGGAAGAGGACCTCCGGCCGGTGGACCACCGCCTGGGCCAGGGCCAGGCGCTGCCGCCACCCGCCGGAAAGGTGCCCCGCCAGGGTCTTGGCGTAGGGCCGAAGGCCAAAGCGAAGGAGGGCCTCCTCCGCCAGGGCCCGGGCCTCCCCGGGACGGTAGAGCCTGGCCCGGAAAAGGAGGTTTTCCTCCACGGTGAGGTCGCGGTAAACGCTCTGCTCCTGGGTGGCGTAGCCGATGCGCGCCTTCACCCGGTGAGGAGCCCGCGCCACGTCCAGGCCGGCCACTTGGGCCTTGCCCCCATGGGGCCTGAGGACCCCGGTGAGGATGCGCACCAAGGTGGTCTTCCCCGCCCCGTTGGGCCCGAGAAGGCCGAAGACCTCCCCCGGGCGCACCGTGAGGCTCACCCGGTCCAAAGCCTTTAGGGTGCCGAAGCTGCGCGTGAGCTCCTCAGCGTGGACCATGCCGACCCTCCAAGTACCCCCTCAGGTAGGCCTCCGGGTCCAGGGGCAGGGCGAGCCCCAGGGCCTCTCCCAGGAGGAAGCGGGCGAAAAGGGGCCCCAAAAAGGCCAGGGCCAGCTCCTCGGGGGGTTCGTCCCGGCGCAGAAGCCCTTCCTCCTGCTTGGCCCGGAAAAAGGCCACCACGCGCCCCTTGGCCGCAAGCAACCCGGGAGGGGCCCCCAGGCCCGGGTGGCGCAGAAGCTCGGCGAGGAGCTTGGGCAAAAAGGCCCGCTGCCCCTCCAAGAGCCCCAGGTAGGCGGACAAAAGGGCCCTAAGCCCCTCCTCCAGGGGGCTTTCCGGCCCCGGCAGGCCCGCCAGGAACTCCGGGGACGGGAGGAGGGCTAAGGCCTCCCGCACCAGGGCCTCCTTGCGGCCGAAGCGGCGGAAAAGGGTGACCTCGCTCACACGGGCCTCCGGGCGATCTCCCGGGTGGTGGCCCCCCGGTAGCCCCGCTCGGCCAAAAGCTCCAGGGCCGCCTGGAGGAGGCGGGTGCGCACCGGTCCGGGCTAGAAAGCAAGCGCATACTTACAGGGCCATTCTACCCCACCCCCTCACCGGGTCAAGGGGCGGGTGTGGCATACTCTTCTTGGAGGAAAGCGATGAACCTACTGGACCGCATCGGCCGCCTCATTCGGGCCAACCTCAACGACCTCCTGCGCCGGGCCGAGGACCCGGAGAAGATCATTGAGCAGGCCCTTTGGGACATGAAGGAAGCCCTCAAGGAGGCCAGGGAGCAGGTGGCCGCCGCCATGGCCGAGGGGAGGCGCCTGGAACGGGAGGTGGAAAGCCACCTGAAGGAGGCCGGCCTCTGGGAGGAGAAGGCCAAGGAGGCCCTAGGGGCGGGCCGGGAGGACCTGGCCAAGGAGGCCCTAAGGCGGAGGAAGCGGGCCTTGGACCTAGCGGAGGGCTTCAAGCAGCAGGCCGAGGAGCAGAAGGCCCTCATGGACCGCCTCATGACCCAGCTCAAGGCCCTGGAGGCCAAGATTGACGAGGCCGAGGCCCGCAAGACGCTCCTCCTCGCCCGCAAAAAGGGCGTGGAGGCCGCCGAGGCCGTGCGGCGCATGGAGTCCCGCCTGGACCAGCACCCCGCCCTGGAGGCCTTTGAGGAGATGGAGCCAGAATCCTCGCCATGGAAGACCGCCACCAGGCCCTCCAAGCCCTCGAGGGGGAGGACCTGGACAAGGAGCTCGCCGCCCTCTCCGCCGACAAGGAGGTGGAGGAGGAACTCGCCCGCTTGAAGCGTGAGCTGGGCCAGTCCTAGCCGGGCATGCCTCCTCCCGTAAGCCGGCCACCCCGGGGGAAGTGTTGGCCAGCTTACGGGAGGGACGGGGGTAAACTCCGTACCATGAGGCGGTACCTTATGGCCCTCGCCCTTGCCCTTTCCGCCTGCGCCCCCCAGGTGACCCAGGCCCCCGAGGCCCGCCCCTTCCTGGAGGGAAAGGCTTCTACCCCGCCCTGCCCGGGATGGAGTGGGTGTACGTGCCCGAGGGGGAGCCCCTTTCCTCCCCGCCCTACCGGCTGCGGGTGGAAGGTCCCGCCCTTTACGAGGGCCAGGAGGCCCTGCGCTTCCGCTCCCAGGGCCGGGGGGAGGACCGGGTGTACTACCGGCAGGTGGGGCCCTTTGGGGTAAGGCTTCTGGGGTTCCAGGACCCTCGGCCCGGGTAGCCTTCACCCCGCCCTTGCTGGAGTACCCCCCGGAGGCCCTCCTGGCGGTGGGCTACCGCTGGGGAGGGACCACGGAGGTGCGGGTGGACCTCCTCACCCCCTCGGGCCAGGAGCCTTTGGCCCGGGGAAGCCTGGCCTACCAGATGGAGGTCCTGGAAGAGCGGGAGGTGCGGGTACCCGCAGGAACCTTCCGGGTCTTCCGCATCCGCCAGACCTACCAGGACGCCCGCAGCCAGGACGTCCGCGAGGTCTGGTTCGCCCCCCAGGTGGGGGAGGTGCGCACCCGCGAGGGGCGCTTGTTGGTGGAACGCAACTTTCGCTGAGGTGGCCCTATGGTCTTGGAACGCGTGAATAGCCCCGAGGACCTTAAGAACCTGAGCCTGGAGGAACTCCAGCTCCTTTCGGAGGAGATCCGGAGCGAGATCATCCGGGTCACGGCGCAAAACGGCGGCCATCTGGCGAGCTCTTTGGGGGCGGTGGAGCTCATCCTGGCCCTGCACCGGGTCTTCCAATCCCCCAGGGACCGCCTGGTCTTTGACGTGGGCCACCAGGCCTACGCCCACAAGCTCATTACAGGGCGCAAGGACCGCTTCCACACCCTAAGGCAGGAGGGGGGCCTCTCCGGGTTCACCAAGGCCTCAGAGTCGCCCCACGACGCCATCACCGCAGGCCACGCCTCCACCTCCTTGGCCAACGCCTTGGGCATGGTCCTCGCCCGGGACCTCCAGGGGGAGGACTACCACGTGGTGGCGGTCATCGGGGACGGGGCTCACGGGAGGCATGGCCCTCGCCGCCCTCAACAAGATCGGGGAGCTCCAGAAGAGGATGCTCATCGTCCTCAACGACAACGAGATGAGCATCTCCGAAAACGTGGGGGCCCTCAACAGGTACTTCAAAGAACTCCAGATAAGGAAGTGGGTCCAGGACGCCGAGAAGCTGGGAAAGCACATCCTAGAGCGCATCTCCCCCCAGCTCTTCGGCCTCGTAGACCGGGCCAAGGAGGCGGCGAAGCTCCTCTTGCACCAGGAGAACCCCTTCTACGCCTGGGGCATCCGCTACGTGGGCCCGGTGGACGGCCACGACCTCAAGGGCCTCGTCCACATCCTGGAGCACCTCAAGGCCCTGGAGGGCCCCACCCTTCTCCACGTGGTCACCAAGAAGGGCAAGGGCTACAAGGTGGCCGAGGCTGACCCCATCTACTGGCACGGCCCCCCGGGCTTTGACCCCAAGAAGCCGGAGAAGGTGTCCAAGGGCTACTCCTGGAGCCAGGCCTTCGGGGACGCCATCACGGAGCTTGCCCACCTGGAGCCCAGGCTTTTCGTCCTCACCCCGGCCATGCGGGAGGGCTCGGGGCTCGTGCGCTACTCCCTGGAGCACCCCGAGCGCTACCTGGACGTGGGCATCTGCGAGGACGTGGCGGTGACCACGGCGGCGGGGCTCGCCCTTAGGGGGATGAAGCCCGTGGTGGCCATCTACTCCACCTTCCTGCAAAGGGCCTACGACCAGGTGATCCACGACGTGGCCATAGAGAACCTCCCCGTGGTCTTCGCCGTTGACCGGGCGGGGGTCGTGGGAGCGGACGGGGCCACCCACCACGGGGTCTTTGACATCGCCTACCTGCGCACCGTCCCGAACCTCCAGATCGCCGCCCCCAAGGACGCCCTGGAGCTTAGGGCCATGCTGAAGAAGGCCCTGGAGGTGGGGGGCCCGGTGGCCATCCGCTACCCCCGGGACAACGTGGAAAGGGCCCCGGAGGCGTCTGGCCCGAGATCGCCTGGGGGAGGTGGGAGGTCCTGAAGGAGGGAACGGAGGCCTACATCCTGGCCTTCGGCAAGACGCTCCGCTACGCCCTCGAGGCCGCCGGGGATGACCCCAGGGTGGGGGTGGTGAACGCCCGCTTCCTCAAGCCCCTGGACCGGGAGATGCTCAAGGCGCTTTCCCGCTACAAGCTCCTCACCGTGGAGGACCATCAGAGGATGGGGGGGTTTGGGAGCGCGGTGCTGGAGGCCTTGAACGAGATGGGCCTCAGGCCCGAAATCCGTCTCCTTGGCCTCCCCGACCGCTTCCTGGAGCACGGGGCCATCCCGAGCCTCCACCGCCGGGCGGGGATCGACGCCGAAGGAATCCGGAAGGCCCTTGAGGAGATGGGGGTGGGCCTGGTCCGTGAGCGGGCCTGAGCGCCTCCCCTTCGCCGCCAACCTCTACCGGGTCCCCGTGGAGGGGGGCTACTTCCTGGTGGACGCGGGGCTTCCCTGGGAGGCGAGGCGCTCCTGGGCCTCCTGAAGGAGCCCCCGAGGCTCCTCTTCCTCACCCACCACCACCTGGACCATTCCGGCGGGGCCCGGGCCCTTTGGGCGCGCTTCGGGGTGAGGGTCCTCGCCCACCCTCGGGAGTGGCCCTACCTCACCAAGAGGAAGCCCCGCCCACCCCTTCCCGTCCCCCTCCTGGGCGGGCTTCTCGCCAACCTGGCCCCAGCGGTGCCGGAGGAAG
>BBBL01000093.1 GCA_001311545.1 Thermus kawarayensis JCM 12314
CCCAGGCCCGGGCGTGGAGGTCCTGGCCCTTTTGGGCCTAGGGGAAGGGGAAGCGGCCTGGCATAAGCTCCTGGAGGTGCGGCAAGGCCCCCTTCCCCAGCCCTTCCGCCTCCAGCTCGGCCGCGCCCTGGGGCGCTTCTGCCCCGGGCTGGAAAAGCGGCTTCCCCCACCCCCTTGGCCCTGCCCGAGGCCCTGGCTTCCACCTGGCAAATCCCGACTAAATCACTATACTTTTGGAGGGAAGGGCGGTATACTCTTACTGCGAACGGGTCGCAGTAAGAGCCCGGCCCGACCTCAGGAGGAAAGATGAACCAGCTAGAAATCCGCGACCTCTGGGCTTCCATTGACGGGGAAAGGATCCTTAAGGGCGTGAACCTCGTGGTCCCCAAGGGCCAGGTCCACGCCCTCATGGGCCCCAACGGGGCGGGCAAGAGCACCCTGGGCAAGATCCTGGCCGGGGACCCCGAGTACACCGTGGAGAAGGGGGAGATCCTCCTGGACGGGGAGAGCATCCTGGAGCTCTCCCCCGACGAGCGCGCCAGAAAGGGGCTCTTCCTGGCCTTCCAGTACCCGGTGGAGGTACCCGGGGTGACCATCGCCAACTTCCTCCGCCTGGCCCTCCAGGCGAGGCTAGGCCGGGAGGTGGGGGTGGCGGAGTTCTGGCCAAGGTGAAGCGGCCCTGGAGCTTCTGGACTGGGACGAGAGCTACCTCTCCCGCTACCTCAACGAGGGCTTTTCCGGCGGGGAGAAGAAGCGGAACGAGATCCTGCAGCTTCTGGTCCTCGAGCCCACCTACGCCATATTGGACGAAACGGACTCCGGCCTGGACATCGACGCCCTCAAAGTGGTGGCCCGGGGGGTGAACGCCATACGGGGGCCCGGCTTCGGCGCTTTGGTCATCACCCACTACCAGCGCCTCCTGAACTACATCGTCCCCGACCAGGTGCACGTGATGATGGACGGGCGGGTGGTGGCTACGGGTGGCCCCGAGCTCGCCCTGGAGCTTGAGGCCAAGGGATACGAGTGGCTTAAGGAAAGGGTGAAGGAGGGCGCATGAACGAGACCGACCTGAAAACCTAGGGGAGGAGTACAAGTACCACTTCATAGACGAGGTCAGGCCCGTCTTCGTGGCCGAGCGGGGCCTCACCCGCAGGGTCATTGAGGCCATCAGCTACCACAAGGGCGAGCCCGAGTGGATGCTCAAGTTCCGCCTGCGGGCCTTGGAGATCTTCCAGAAGAAGCCCATGCCCACCTGGGGCCCCGACCTCTCGGGCCTAGACCTGGACAACCTGGTCTACTACGTGAAGCCCGCCGAGGTGCGGGACGCCAAGAGCTGGGAGGAGCTCCCCGAGGAGATCCGCAGGACCTACGAGCGCCTGGGCATCCCCGAGGCGGAGCGCAAGGTGCTGGCCGGGGTGGGGCCCAGTACGACTCAGAGATGGTCTACCACCGGGTCAAGGAGGAGCTTGAGCGCCAGGGGGTCATCTTCGTGGCCATCGAGGAGGGGATGAAGAAGTACGAGGACCTCTTCAAGGAGTACTTCGCCAAGGTGGTCCCCCCCGAGGACAACAAGTTCGCCGCCCTGAACTCCGCCGCCTGGTCCGGGGGCTCCTTCGTCTACGTGCCCCCGGGGGTCAAGGTGGAGCTTCCCCTCCAGGCCTACTTCCGGGTGAACACCCCCGAGTTCGGCCAGTTTGAGCGCACCCTCATCATCGTGGACGAGGGGGCGGAGGTGCACTACATCGAGGGCTGCACCGCCCCCATGTACTCCACGGAGAGCCTGCACACCGGGGTCATTGAGATCGTGGTGAAGCGGGGGGCGAGGAGCCGCTACACCACCATCCAGAACTGGTCCACCAACATGTACAACCTGGTGACCCAGAGGGCCCTGGTCTACGGGGAGGCCTTCCACGAGTGGCTGGACGGGAACCTGGCTCCAAGGTCACCATGAAGTACCCCTCCAGCTACCTCCTGGAGCCGGGGGCCCGCACGGAGATCCTCTCCATCGCCTTCGCCAAAACCGGGCAGCACCAGGACACCGGGGCCAAGATCCTCTTCGGGGCTCCCCACACCTCGGGCACCATTGTTTCCAAGAGCATCTCCAAGGGAGAGGGCCGGGCCAGCTACCGGGGCCTGGTGAAGGTCCTGGAAGGGGCCCGCCACGCCAAGGCCAACGTGGAGTGCGATGCCCTCCTCATTGACCCGGAAAGCCGCACGGACACCTACCCCTACATTGAGATTGAGGAGGACACCGCCCACGTGGGCCACGAGGCCACGGTCTCCAAGATCAACGACGAGCAGATCTTCTACCTCCAGACTCGAGGCCTCAAGGAGGACGAGGCGGCGGCCCTCATCGTGCGGGGGTTCATTGAGCCCATCGCCAAGGAGCTTCCCCTGGAGTACGCCGTGGAGCTCAACCGGCTCATAGAGCTGGAGATGGAGGGCTCCGTAGGCTAAGAGGCCCGGCCCAGGGGGCGGGGCTTCCCGGCCTCCCCCCTTCCCGTGCAAGGAGGCAGGATGCAGGTACTGGACAAAAGCCACGTGGAGGCCCTCTCCCAGGCCCTGGGCGAGCCCGCCTGGGTGCTGGCCAAGAGGCTGAAGGCCCTGGAGGCCTTCGCCCGCCTCCCTTACCCCAGCAAGAAGGACGAGAACTGGCGCTACACCGACCTCTCCGAGGCCCCGCTGGCGCAGGAGGCGGAGACCCCCAAGGGGCTTAGGCTTTCCCGGGACGGGCTCCCCGAGGTGGTGCGGCGCCGCCTGGAGAAGACGGACGCCTCGGGCTTTTTGGTCTTCGTGGGGCCCGACCTCGTCTACGCCGAGGTGCCCGAGGAGCTAAGGGAAAAGGGCCTCCTCTTCACCTCCCTGGCGGAGGCCCTGAAGACCCACCCGGAAAAGGTGGAGGCGGCCCTCTTCCGGGCGGTCCACACCGAGGACAAGTTCGCCGCACAGAACAGCGCCCTCTTCACCCACGGGGCCTTCCTCTACGTGCCCGCGGGGTTGGAGGTGGAGAAGCCCCTCGGGGTCTTCAAGGTGCTCCTGGAAGGGAAGGCCTCCTTCGGCCGCACCCTCCTCTTCCTGGAGGACAACGCCAAGGCGCCTACATTGAGGAGTACCTCTCCCCGGACCTTTCCCCTACCCTCCACCTCTCGGCCACAGAGATGGTCCTGAGGCCCGGGGCCCGCCTGCGCCACGCCCACGTCCAGACCTTCGGGGAGGGGGTGTGGCACTTCCACCGGCAAAGGGCCCTCCTGGAGCGGGATGCGGGCCTCAACGACCTGGTGGTGAACCTGGGGGGCACCTACGCCCGGAGCGAGGTGGCCTCGGAGCTCCTGGGCCCCGGGGCGGAAAGCGAAATGCTCGGCCTCTACTTCGGCCACGGCAGGCAGCACTTTGACCACTACACCCTGCAGCACCACGTGGAGCACCACACCCGCTCGGACCTCCTCTACAAGGGAGCGGTGAAGGACGAGGCCCGGGCGGTCTTCTCCGGCCTCATCAAGCTGGAGCGGGGTGCCCAGAAGACGGACGCCTACCAGGCCAACCGCAACCTCCTCCTCTCCCCCACGGCCCGGGTGGACTCCATTCCCCAGCTGGAGATCGGGGCCAACGACGTGCGCTGCACCCACGGCTCCACCACCGCCCCCGTGGACGAGATGCAGCTCTTCTACCTAGAGTCCCGGGGCCTTCCCCGAAGCCTGGCCCAGGAGCTTCTGGTCAAGGCCCACCTGGCGGACGTCCTCACCCGGATCCCCCTGAAGGCCCTAAGGGCCTACATTGAGGCGATCATTGAGGAAAAGGTGCGCATCTAGCATGTGGACCCCCGTGGCCAAGCTCAGCGAGTTCCGGGAAGCCGCCTGGTGATCCGGAGGCCCGAGCACAGGAAGCCCATCCTCCTCCTCCACACCGGGGAGGAGGTCTTCGCCCTGGAGGACATCTGCACCCACGACGACGGTCCCCTCCACGAGGGAGAAGTGGAGGAAGGGGCCATCGTCTGCCCCCGGCACGGGGCCCGCTTTGACCTCAGGACGGGCCGGCAGACCCTCCCGGCCCCCAGGCCCGTCAAGGTCTTCCCGGCCCGGCTGGAGGGGGAGACCGTCCTCCTGGACCTTTAGCCCCACGCCGGAAACCGTCCCGGGAGGTTCCCGGGACGGTTGTGCTTGACGGGGGAGAGGAGAAGGGTTAAGGTGGAGATACCCACCCTCCTGGGGTGGGGTAGGGGGTGCGAGGGATGCTAAAGCTCAAGGTGGAAGGCATGACCTGCAACCACTGCGTCATGGCGGTGAAGAAGGCCCTTCTCAAGGTGCCTGGCGTGGAAAAGGCCGAGGTTTCCTTGGAAAAGGGAGAGGCCCTGGTGGAAGGGGTGGCCGACCCCCAGGCCCTTATCCGGGCCGTGGAGGAGGAGGGGTACAAGGCCGAGGTCCTGGCCTAGCCATGTCCCACCCCCACCTGCACCTGGACCCCAGGGTGAGGGAGGAGGCGAGAAGGCGCCTCCTCTCCGCCAAGGGCCACCTGGAGGGGATCCTCCGCATGCTGGAAGACCCCCAGGTCTACTGCGTGGACGTCCTCAAGCAACTCAAGGCGGTGGAGGGCGCCTTAGACCGCGTGGGGGAGATGGTCCTAAGGGCCCACCTCAAGGACCACGTGGCCACCGCCCACGAGCGGGGGGACGTGGAGGAGATCGTAGAGGAGCTGATGGAGGCCCTCAAGTACCGGTGAGGCCATGGCCCAGGAGACCCAGGAGATCAAGGTAGGCGTCAAGGGAATGACCTGCGCCGCCTGCGTGGCCCGGGTGGAACGGGCCTGAAACGGGCGGAGGGCGTGGAGGAAGCCCGGGTCAACCTCACCACCGAGGAGGCCTTTTTGCGCCTCCAGGAAGGCGTGGACCTCAAGGAGGTCCTGAGGCGGGTGGAAGAGGTGGGCTACGAGCGTGGTGGCCCAGGCGGAGATCCCCATCCGGGGCATGACCTGCGCCGCCTGCGTGGCCCGGGTGGAACGGGCCGTGGGCAAGCTTCCCGGGGTGCTCTCCGTAAGCGTCAACCTGGCCACGGAGAAGGCCTTCGTGGAATACCTTCCGGACACCGTGAGCCTAGCCCGCCTGCACCAGGCCATCCGGGAAGCGGGATACGAGCCCGTGGCGGTGACCGAGGAGGAGATAAAGCCCCTTCCCACCTACCGGAAGAACCTTCTCCTGGCTTTGCCCTTCGCCCTCCTCACCCTCCTCCTCGCCATGGGCCCATGCTCCTTCCCCTGCCCCACCTCCCTGGCCTTGCCCAGGCCCTCGCCGCCCTTCCCGTCCTCTACGCCGGAAGGCGCTTCTTCCGGCAGGCCCTGGCCGAGGCCCGCCACCGCGCTTTAGGCATGAGCACCCTGGTGGCCCTGGGTGCGGGAAGCGCCTACCTTTACTCCTTCCTGGTCCTTCTCCTCCCGAAAGCCTTTCCCGAGGAGGCCCGCCACCTCTACTTTGAAGCGGGGGCGGTGATCCTGGCCCTCATCCTCCTCGGCAAGCACCTGGAGGAAGGGGCCAAGGGCAAGGCCTCGGAGGCCATAAGGAAGCTCCTCTCCTTGAGGCCCAAGACCGCCCGGGTGGTCCAGGAAGGGGAGGAAAAGGAGATCCCCGCCTTGGCCCTGATCCCCGGGGACCTGGTGCGGGTGTTGCCGGGGGAGCGCATCCCCGCCGATGGGGTGGTGGTGGAGGGCCGAAGCCACGTGGACGAGTCCATGCTCACCGGGGAGCCCATCCCCAAGGCCAAGGGCCCCGGGGACGAGGTGGTGGGGGGGACGGTGAACGGCGAGGGAGCCCTTTTGCTGCGGGTGAGCCGGGTAGGCGAGGCCACCTTCCTGGCCCAGATGGCCCGGATGGTGGAGGAGGCCCAGGCCTACAAGCCCAAGGTCCAGGAGCTCGCCGACCGGATTGCGGGCGTCTTCGTGCCCGTGGTCCTGGGGATCGCCCTCCTCACCTTCGTCCTATGGCTCTTCCTGGGCCCCGGCCTCTCCCACGCTTCGTGGCCGCCCTCTCCGTCCTCCTCATCGCCTGCCCCTGCGCCATGGGCCTCGCCACCCCGGCGGCCATCGCCGTGGCCACGGGGCGGGCAGCCCAGATGGGCCTCCTCTTCCGCAAGGGGACGGCCCTGGAGGCCCTGGCCCGGGCGGACACCGTGGTCCTGGACAAGACGGGGACCCTCACCCTGGGAAGGCCCACCCTGGTCAAGGTCCTCCCCTTCGGCATTGCCAGGAAGAAGCCCTGAGGCTCGCCGCCGCCCTGGAACGGGGAAGCGAGCACCCCCTGGCCAAGGCGGTGCTGGAGGCCGCCCAGGGCCTGCCCCAAGCCCAAGCG
>BBBL01000094.1 GCA_001311545.1 Thermus kawarayensis JCM 12314
CCCCGCCCTCCGCCCCGAGGCCCGGGCCTTCCTGCTGGGCCGAGGGGAGGAGACCTCCCTCCGCCTCCTTGACGGAGGTCCCCTACCCTCCTTAGGGCCTAGGGGCACGGAGGCGCTGGCCCTCCTCCTTGCCCACGAGAAGGGCATATCGGGAGAAGCCCTGGCGGAGGCCCTCTACGGGGAACCCAACCTAGGGGCCTTGAAGACCCTCCTCCACCGCCTGCGGGCCAAGCTTCCGGATCTCCTGCGCCCCCTACCGTCTGGAAGACCCTCCTCCCTCGGACCTTTTGGCCTTTCTCAGGGCCCTTTCCGGGAGAGACCTGGAACAGGCCCTTGCCCTTTACCAGGGCCCCCTCCTCCCCTGGAGCCAGGCCCCGGGGGTGGAGGCGCTCCGCCTAGAACTGGAGGAGACCCTGCGCCGGGCGGTGCTGGCCTCGGGGGACCAGGAGGCCCTCTTCCTCCTCGCAGAGCGCTTGGGGGAGGACCTGGAGGTTTGGGAGGCCCTCCTGGAGGGGCTATCCCCCGAGGATCCCCGCTACCCCATCGCCCGGGCCCGGGTGGAGCGGCTTCGCCGGGAGTACGGGGTGTGAACCGGGAGGGAAGCAGTCGGGACTCCAGCAGGCCAGGGAAGGGGCGGGACCAGGGCCTCTTAGAAGGGCCAGGAGAAGCCATCCCACGAGGAGAACCCAAGGCCACCTGTGCCTCATGCTTCCAGGGTGCCAAGGGGGAGGTTACGCGGGGAGTCCAAGGTTACGCGAGGTTACGCAGGGGCCATCGTTGGGAAGAGCTTCCACGTAACCTGGACGTAACCTCCCCCCTGCTACCCTGGGGCTAACCCGTAAGGGGGTGGAAGAAATGCACGAGAGGGGTTTACAACTTCCAAAGGTCGTAGGCCAGCAGCATGATTTCCTGATGGTTGCCATTGATACAGGCAATTTTATATTGGCTTACGAGGAGGACCTCGAAGAAGGATTAGGCTCGGAATACGAAAGGCTTTGGGTCGAAGACGTGCCCCTTGTCCTTGCCAGCGACGCTAGCGTTGTCCTACGCAGAGAGCGGTTCGGGGGAATACTCTACGGCTTTAAGAGGGGCATTTTTCTCAATCAGGAAGCCTTCGACCTTGTTAGATCCTTTGTAGTTGCTACTAGGCCATCGCTGGCCCTCAAGCAAGTTCTCAAAGAAGGAGGCTTAAGTGAAATTACCAAGGGATTTGTAGAGGCAGCGGGGCATTTAATCCTTTACTTGATTGCCGAGGGATACCTTCGCCCTTCTCAAGAAGGGCTGGAATCTAAAGCTTTGTTCCTAGACGATCAACACTTCTCCGATGACCGGTACTATAGGCCTCTATCCATGGAAATCGAGCTCACGAATAGGTGCTATAGGCGTTGTGCATACTGTGCATACGAATCCGGCCCTGAACCCAAAATACCTCTTCGGGAAGAGCTGACTTTCGATGAGTGGGGATATATCTTGGATTCCATAAGAAAGGAAGGGGTCTTCTACCTTGAATTCACAGGAGGTGATCCACTGAGTAGGCCAGATGGATTGGAGATCATCCGCCTAGCGGACGAGCTAGGGTTTAGCGTTCAAGTTAACACCGACTTGTCCGTGTTGCGAGATAGCGACTTAGATAAGATTGCGTCCACAAAAAAATCTGAACTTCGTGGGTACCACTTTAGACGGATCTAGTCCGGATAGCCACGATTTGCTTCGGGGTAAGGGGGGATTTAAGACTACCTTGCGGCAGATAAGTCTCATTGCCAAAGCCGGTATCCCTCTGGCTGTCTTCACGGTAGTTCACAAGAAGAACTACACTGAGATTAGAAAGATAGGTGAAATCGCAACACAAAACAACGCTATGTATGGGATTGCGCCCATGTATCCCGCAGGGCGCGGGGCAAGCTTGAATCATCTCGTTCTTAGCCAGGAAGAGTGGGACTTCGCTGTAGGGGAATACATGGACATGGTTAGATTAGGTGCGATTAAGCCCCACCAAAGGCTGTGGTATAAGCTTTCTAGAGAACTTAGATCGGAAAACCCGGCCCGCGATCAGATATGGCTTACCTCTAGGGGTAATCGTGCTCTTCGCGTAGATCCGAGGGGTAATGTCTACGTTTCTGCCAAATTGCGTGAGTGGCGGCCCAGGTATTCGTTCTTCGGCAACCTTCTAACGAGCACTTTAGCCGACATTTGGGAGAATTCGCCTCTACTGCAAGAGCTACGGAAAATACCTGTTCAACCGAACTTCTTTGATGCCGTGGACATTCGGACTATCCCCAATTACACCAGCGAAATCCCTCTAGCTGATGGCTCAGCGTCCCAGCATGGCTAAGGATTTAACTCCGCCCTCGGGTACCTTCTCCTTCTTCCTCCTCGCCTTCCTTCTAACCCTGACCGGCCAGGGCCTGGTGGTGGCGGGCCTATGGCGGTTCCTGGAAGCGGGAGCCTCGGGGCTACAAACTTCGGTCCTCACCCTGGTTCAAGCCTTAGCGAGCATCCTGACCCCCTTTCTCCTCCAATCCTGGCTTGAGACCAGGCCCCAAATGGTGCTCCGCCTCCTCGCCTTTGGCCTTGGGGTAGCGGCCCTCCTCGCCCTGGGAAGCCCTGGCCTTAGCACCTTTCTTCTCCTTTACGCCGCCTTGCTCGCCCTCTTCCTCTTCCTTACGGCTGCTCTGGCCATCTACGGCGTTTTACTGGGAAGCGCCCTGCCCCGCCTCTTCCCTAAGGAGGCCCTGTCCCAGGCCAACGCCCGCTGGGAAATGGCCAATACCTTGGGCCTGGTCCTGGCCCCCCTCATAGGGGGCTTTGCCGTGGACCGCCTGGGGCCCTACGCCCTTCCCCTCTTCGCCCTTCCTCTGGGGGTGGCCCTGGTCCTCCTCCTGGGCCTGAAGGCCCCTCCTCCCCTAGGCCCTTCCGAAGGGAGGCGGAAGGCCTTTGGGGGTGTACCCTTGGGTGTTCTCCTCCCCGTTGCTCTACCTGCCCTTCTCCCTGCCCTGGCCCTCACGGGGGGCGGGGTCCTCACCGCTCTTCTCTTCCACGACCTCAAGCGGCCCGAGGGGCTAGGTATCGCCTGGGCGGGCTTTAGCCTGGGGGGCTTCCTTGTGGCCCAGGCCCTTACCCGCGTCTCCCTCCCCCCGGTCCTTGGCCTCCTCGGGGGGCTTGGCCTCCTGGGCCTGGGCAACCTGGGGAACGGCCTCCTCCCTTACCCCCACCTCCTCCTCGGGTCTTTGGTCTCGGGGGCGGGGGTTTCCGTGGCCCGGATCGCCTTCCGGACCTTCCTCCAGCGGCTTGCCCCCCCGGAGACCCTGGTGGGCCTCTTTGCCTACGTCAACGTCCTCACCCAGACGGCCCGGGTCCTGGGCTCCCCCTTGGGCGGGGGGCTTGGGGGACCTCCTGGGGCCCAGGGGGGCCTTCGTGGCCTTTGGGAGCGTTTTCCTCCTGGCCTCCCTTCTCTTTCCCCCTCTCCTCCGCCTCTCCCAAAGGTTCTCTCCCCTCGTGGTGACGCCGAGGGGCGTGGGTGAGGCCCTCCTGGGCTCCACGGGCGGTATTCCCCTGCTGCTACTCTGGGGCTAACCCGTAAGGGGGTGAATGGCGATGCTCAAGGAGGTGCAAGAGGTCAGGGTCGGCGGCCGGACGCGGCGGGTGTACGTGCGCCCCTTTGCCATGCCTGCTCCATTACAGGTGGGGTCATCTGGATGGTGGAAGGGTTCGCTCTAGAGGCTTGAACCCGGTCTGGAAACTGGCCTTTCTTTCCGAGGCCCTGGGCGACCTGGGGGCCGCCCTGGGCTTCAGCGCCTTGAGCCTGGAGGTGGCCCGCACGGGGGAGGCCTTCTGGGTAGGCCTCTTCGCTGCCCTCGGGTACTTCACCCTAGGCCCTTTGCTCCTCCTGAGCCCCCGGCTGGACCGGGGAGACCCGGTGAGGGCCCTCCTCCTCCTGGCCCTTCCGTTCCCTCCTTTCCTCGCGGGGGGCCTGCTCTATGGGTTTGCCGTCGGGGTCACGGGCGTCCACCTGCGGGCCGTGCGGGGGTGGTTGCTGCCCGAGGAGGCCCTGGCGGGGAGCCTGGCCGCCCTGCGGGCCCTGATCTACGGGGCGGGCGCCTTAGGGGGAACCCTCTCGGGGGTCCTGGGGGGGATCGGCGTGACCCTGCCTTGCGGGTGGCCCTGGCCTCCTTCCTGGCCTTCTACCTCTTCGCCCTTGGCCCGCTCCATCCCAGGCGCCTGGAGGAGGTAGAGGCCATGGGGAGAGCCTCCTAGCCGGTGCGAAGAGGGCTTGGTCTTATCGCTAAGCTTGTTTCCCGCAAGGCTGACCCTCCCCTGAGGCCCGGGTGGACCGGCCCTACCATGGGGGTGGGGGGTAACACTACCTTGGAAGGGCGCAGATGGGCGGAGGGGGAACGGAGTCTCGGGAAAACGGCGGGAGGATTCCTGAGCCGCTTTGGCGTGGGGGTTTGGGCGTATCCCCTCAGTTTGTGGTGGTGGGAGGGACCTGGTGCCCACGGCTCTGGGCGGGTAGCTTGAGCCCGGGCCCCCCACCAAAAGAGCTGGAAAGGGCACCCCCGAAGGGAAGGGGTCTACTCCCTGGAGGCCTCCGGGACCCCCTTCACCCTACAGTTTTAGGCTCCCCTTCACCCCGAGGGCGGAAGCGGCACCTCCAGGGAAGAGGCCTCCTCCTCCCGGGGGGCCTTGGACAGGCTTTCCTCCGCCTCTAAAAGCCTGAGGAAGCCCATCAGGTCCACCGCCGCCAGGTCGTAGAGGAAGGCCTCCACCACCCGCTCCGGCACCACCCCCTCGCCCCCTCGCACCGCGTACCCCAGGTCCTCAGGCTCTGGGCACCGTGGCCGCAAGCTGCTGCTCAAAGGGCACCGGGGCCGCAGGGAAGAGGATCCGCACGGGGCTCTTCATTCCAAGGCGCACCACCCGGCCCAGGACCTGGTCCAGCCCCGTGGCCGTCCAGGGCAGGGTGAGGACGATCTGGGCCGTAGGTCTCTTCCCCGTGGTGTCGTGGAAGGAGAGGCCCACACCCCCCTTGCCCGCGGTGGCCAGGAGGAGGCGCACCCTCCCCTCGTCCCAGGCCGCCTTGGTCCTCCTGAGGGCGCTTCCCGTCTCCGCCCCGGTGTAGAAGGCGAGGTCCTCTCCCAGCTCCGAAGGCCTCCCGGACCATCGCCACGGGGGAGGGGAGGGTGAGCCCGAGGCCCTTCAGGGCCGGGGCCAGGTGGCGGTGGAGGGCCCCCTTGAGCCCCCTCTCCTCGGCGTCCTGGAGGAAGGCCTCCACCGCCTCGGGGCTCGTGAGGTCCAGGGTCTTGTCCGAGCGGTACTGGACGAAGAGCAGGACGTGCCACCCCTCCTCCAGGAGGCCGGCCACCAGGGGAAGGGCCGCCCTCAGCTTGATCCTCTCCAGGATGGCCCGGGAGAGGAGGGTGCGCTGGGCCATGACGATCCCCCGCTCCTCCTGGGGGCCCGGTAGGCCGCCGCCTTGAGCCGCCTCCGCACCTCCGCCAGGAGGGCCTTCGCCTCCTCGGGGACCTCCAGGAGGGGGACCTCGTAGGCCACCAGGCCCTCTGGGGGGCGGAAGAGGCGCTTGGTGAGGAGGTTGCGGTCCCGGAGGTACCCGTGGAAGCGGGCTAGGTCCTCAATCCCCCCCGCGAAGTAGAACTCCCTCCCTCCCCGGTACCGCTCCCGGGTGTAGACGGCGAACTGGCGCATGAAACGGGTGAAGAGGCGGTAAGGGACGAAGCCCGTGGGCTCCAGGAGGTAACGGGCCTCCCAGGGCCGGTCAAAGGGGGTGGCGGTGGCGTAAAGGGTGAAGAGGGCCCGCCAGGCGGCCTCCACGTGGGCCTCGAGGTAGGCCACCCGCTCGGGGTCCTCCACGACGGCCTCTCCCGTCCAGAGGTCGGGGTAGGCGGCCCCGTTTTCCGTGATGTAAAGGGGCCAGGGCACCTCCCGGCCGAGGTGCTTCAAGAGGTGGTAAAGCCCCTCGGGGTAGACCTCCCACCCCATGGCCGTGACCGGCCCCTCCGGGGGAAGGTAGCGCACGGGCAAAGGCCCCGTCCCCGGGGCCACGCGGACGGGGGCGTAGTAGTTCACCCCTAGGAAGTCCAGGGGCCTTGCGACGAGCTCCAGGTCACGGGAGAGGTTGGGAGTGGGCGGGGGGTCTTGAAAGGGGCTTTCGGGATACCCCCTGCCAGGATGGGGTCCAGGAAGTAGCGGTTGTGGTAGCGGTCAGCCACGTCCACCGCCTCGGGGTCCTCGCCGTACACCGGGGCGAAGTTGAGGACGATCCCCACACGCTTCGTCCCCGCTGCCCTCAAGGCCTCCACGGCGAGGCCGTGCCCCAGGA
>BBBL01000095.1 GCA_001311545.1 Thermus kawarayensis JCM 12314
GCCCCGGGCGGGGCTTCCCGCCAGGAGGGCGTAGAGCCGGGCCAAGGAGACGATGGGGGCAAGGGCGTGGCGCTTGAGGTCCAAAAAAGCCCTCCTCCGTGCGCACCCGGCCGAAAAGGCCCAGAGGCGGGCGGAAGGCCAGGGCCGCCTGGGCCAGGTGGTAGAGGAAGACCCCTCTTTGGCTGCCCTCCAGGACCGCCTTCTCCAGGGGCCTTAGGGAAAGCTCCCCCGCCACCCCCCGGAAGTCAAAGAAGATCTGGGTTTCCAGGAGGGCCTGGGGCTCGGGGGCCTCCATCCACTTGCGGAAGGTTTCCAGCCACGTGGGGAGGGGAAGGCGCCAGCGGGTGGCCATGTACCCCCCCTTGCACTCGGGGATGCCCGCCCTGAGGAGCCCCCCCACCACCCGCTCCGCCAGGGCCTGGAAGTAGGCCTCGTGGCCCCCTTCCCCCAGGGCCAGGGCGTTGTCCTGGTCGGTGAGGAGGGCCTGCTCCCTCCGCCCTTCCGAGCCGAAGACCATGAAGCTGTAGGCCACGGGGGGGCGGCCCCAGGGCGCCTCGGCTTCCTTCAATAGGCGGCGGATGAGGCATCGTTCAAGGAGGCCACCACCCGGCCGATCTCCACCCCCTCGAGGCCCCGCCCGAAGAGCCCCTCCACCAGCCGGGCCACCTCCTCGGCGTAGCGCGCAAGCTCCAGGCGCTCTATGCGCCTTAGGAGCAGGAGGGGGCTTTGGGCCTGGTGGAGGACCAGGTCGGTGTGGGTGACCACGCCCACCACCCTTTCCCCTTCCAGGAGGGGCAGGTGGTGGATCCCCCGTTCCACCATGGCCGCCACCGCCTCGTAGATGGGGGTGTCGGCGGGAAGGGCGAAGAGGGGCGCGGTCCTCACCTCGGCCACGGGGGTGGTGGGGGAAGGCCCTCGGCCAGCACCCGGTTCCTCAGGTCCCGGTCGGTGAGGATGCCCAAGGGGCTTCCCTCCACCAGCAGACTGGAAACCCCTTCCGCCCGCATCCTTAAGGCCGCCTCCTGGACGCTGGCCGAAGGGCTTATGAAGACGGGCGGGCGCTTGACCAGCCTGCCCACCGGGCTGAAGAGGGAGAGGTCGGGGGCCGCCCGGAGCCGCACCCTGTCCGCCAGGCCCTGGCCGAAGAAGCGGGCGGCCTCGGGGAAAAGGAGAAGCCTCCGGAAGGCCCCCTCGGGGAAGACGAGGAGCCGCACCGGGGTCTTGGCCACCACGCTGAAGGCGGGGGGTTCCCCGGAGAGGAGGGAGGGGAAGCCGAAAAACTCCCCGGCCTCGAGGGTCCCCACCTCCTCTTCCCCGTCCAGGAGGGCCACCTGCCCCTCCAGCACCAGGTAGAGGGCCGGGGCCAAAGCCCCCTCCTGCTCCAGGAAGCGGGTCCCCTGGGGGTGGGCCTCTTCCCGGGCCTCCCGGAGGAGGGCCTCCCGCTCCCCTTCAGGAAGGCGCTCAGGGGCGGTACCGTCCGGGGGTCCATAGGCGGGGGTGAGCCAGGCCAGGAGGGGGACGAGGAGGTGCAGGGCCACCTGGGCCTGGAGCAGGATGAGAAGCCCTATCCCCAGCATGAAGGCCGGGGGCAGGAGGACGAAAAGCCGCACCACCCGGCCGAGCCCCGGGGGCGGGAGGGGCCAGAGGCGGTGGTAAAGCACCCCAAGCCCCACCCCCAGCCCGGCTCCCAAGGCGATGTGAAAGAGGGTCCTGGGGGTGGGGAAGGCAAGGCCTAGGAGGTAGTGGCCGGTCAGGTAAAAGCCGAAGAGGAGGAGGAGGCTTCCCAGATAAAACCTAAGGTAAAGAAGGGCCATGGGCTCCTTCAGGATAGCGGCTGGAGGGGAAGCCGGGGGGCTTTTGCCCCCCCTCTTCTCAGTGCTCCGCCGCCTCGCCCGCTCCTTTAGGGATGCGGACCTCCTCCACCAGGTGCTGGATGTGCTCCGGGGGCGGGGGCGTGGCCCGGGAGACCAGGTAGGCCACCAGGAAGTTGAGGAGCATGCCGATGACCCCCACGCCCTCGGCGCTGATGCCGAAGAGGTTGGGGATCACCGGGGCGGGAGCCCGAAGATCTGGGGAGCCCGCATCATCCCGATCATGGTGGCGGTGAAGATGAGCCCCACCAGGATGCCGGCGATGGCCCCCTCGCGGTTCATGCGCTTGTCAAAGATGCCCAACAGGATGGCGGGAAAGAGGCTGGAGGCTGCCAGGCCGAAGGCGAAGGCCACCACCTGGGCCACGAAGCCCGGCGGGTTGACGCCGAAGTAGCCCGCCAGGATCACCGCCAGGAGGATGACGATGCGGCCCGCCAGCAGGCGCTGGGCCTCGGTGGCGTTGGGCTGGAAGATGCGGTAGTAGATGTCGTGGGAGATGGCGCTGGACATGGCCAGGAGCAGGCCGGCCGCCGTGGAAAGGGCCGCTGCCAGAGCGCCTGCCGCCACCAGGGCGATCACCCAGGGGCCAGGCGGGCCACCTCCGGGGTGGAGAGGACGATGATGTCGTTGTCAATGTAGACCTCGTTCCTGCTCTTCTCGTCAGGGGTGTTGAAGTCGGGCCGGCCCCCCTTGAGGCGAAGGCCCGCCCCGGGGCGATGGTCACCTTGCCGTCCCCATCCTTGTCCACGAAGGCCAGGAGCTTGGTCTTTTCCCACTTGGCCACCCAGTCAATCTGGCGCACCTCCTCCAGGGTCTTCCCGTTCAGGTGGAGATCAGGTTGTAGCGGGCGAAGGCCGCCAGGGCGGGGGCGGTGGTGTAGAGGAGGGCGATGAAGAGAAGGGCCCACCCCGCCGAGTAGCGGGCCGAGCGCACGTCGGGCACGGTGTAGAAGCGGATGATCACGTGGGGGAGGCCGGCGGTGCCCACCATCAGGCCAGGGTGATGGCCAGGATGTCAATCATGGGCTTGCCCTGGAAGGGCTTGGTGTACTCGGTGAAGCCCAGGTCCACCTGGATCTGGTTCAGGCGCTGGACCAGATCGCTGAAGGTGAAGGCCAGCTGGGGGATGGGGTTGCCCGTGAGGACGTTGGCGATGGCGATGGCCGGGATCAGGTAGGCGATGATCAGCACCGTGTACTGGGCCACCTGGGTCCAGGTGATGCCCTTCATGCCCCCCAGCACGGCGAAGAAGGCCACCACCGCCACCCCGATGATGACCCCGGTGGCGATGTCCACCTGCAGGAAGCGGCTGAAGACGATGCCCACACCCCGCATCTGCCCCGCCACGTAGGTGAGGGAGATGAAGATGGTGGCGATGGCGGCCACCGCCCGGGCGGTGTTGGAGTAGTAGCGGTCTCCGATGAAGTCGGGCACGGTGTACTTGCCGTACTTCCTGAGGTAGGGGGCAAGGAGGAGGGCCAGAAGGACGTAACCGCCCGTCCAGCCCATGAGGTAGACCGCCCCGTCGTACCCCATGGAGGAGATGAGGCCCGCCATGGAGATGAAGCTGGCGGCGGACATCCAGTCGGCGGCGGTGGCGGCCCCGTTGGCGATGGCGGGCACCCCCCGGCCGGCCACGTAAAACCCGGCGGTCTCCCGCACCCTCGAGGCGTAACCGATGTAGATGTAGAGGGCGAAGGTGAGGCCTACAAGGAGATAGGTCCAAGCTTCAACGCTCACGGTTGCCTCCTATTCGTGCACGTCGTACTGACGGTCCAGCTGGTCCATCTTCCAGGCGTAGTAGAAGATGAGGACCACGAAGACGTAGATGCTCCCCTGCTGGGCGAACCAGAAACCCAAGGGAAGCCCTCCCAGGCGGATCCCGTTCAAGGGCTCCACCAGGAGGATGCCAAAGACGTAGGAAACCAGGCCCATGCGATGAGGAGATTTCGGATCAGGGACGTGTTGGCCTTCCAGTATGCCTCCAGCTTCTCCATAACTCCCTCCCCCGCGCGGGAAACGCCCGAAGCTTCCCAGAGACGGTTTCCCTCGCGGTTGGCGGCTATCTTAGGGAAGCATGAGGGCCTGTCAAGAAACCTTGGCTTTGCGGGCATGCGCAAAAGGAGGGGTTTTCCCTAAAGGCCCTGGGCCGCAAAGAGGCCCCCGCCCGCGGCCCAAACCCGGGCGGGGAGGGTCACACCCTTGCTTCCGGTTTCCTCCGCCCTGCCGGCCCGGGGAAGCCCCAAAGGAACCTCCCGCCGGGACCCCCGCCAGCATGGGGTGGGATCACTCCTCCAAGGTGGAGAGGTCCCCGGGGTCTTTGCCCAGCTCCTTCGCCTTGAGAAGCCGCCTCAGGATCTTCCCGGAGCGGGTCTTGGGGAGCTTGTCCAAGAAGACCACCTCCTGAGGCGTGGCGATGGGGCCGAGCTCCCGGCGCACGTGCTGGATGAGGCCCTCCTTGAGTTCCTCGGAGGGCGTCTTTCCGAGCCTTAGGACCACGAAGGCCTTGATGGCCTCCCCCTTCAAGGGTCGGGGATGCCGATGACGGCGGCCTCGGCCACGGCGGGGTGGGAGACTAGGGCGCTTTCCACGTCGGCGGTGCCGATGCGGTGGCTCGCCACGTTCAGGACGTCGTCCGCCCGGCCGAGGACGCTAAAGTAGCCCTCCTCGTCCCGGCTTGCCACGTCCCCGGCGGCGTAGACCCCTCCCGGGACCTCCCGCCAGTACCGGAGGTAGCGCTCGTGGTCCCCCCAGACGGTGCGCATCATGTGGGGGAAGGGCCTTTTGAGGACCAGGGAGACCCGCCCTTCCCCGGGGGCACCGGCCTTCCCTCCTCGTCCACCACCTCCGCCTCCACCCCCGGCAGCCACCCCGGCGTATCCCGGCTTGGCGGGGAGGGTGAGGGGGGTTCCCAGGGTGGGGCCGCCGAGCTCCGTCTGCCACCAGTTGTCGGCCACGAACCCCCGCCTGCCCCCTCCCGCCAGGTGCTCGTAGGCCCACCGCAGGGCCTCGGGGTTTAAGGGCTCCCCGGCCACGGCCACGAGGCGTAAGGAGGAGAGGTCGTGCTTCTTGGGCCACTCGGGGCCAAACCGCATGAACATGCGCACCGCCGTGGGGGCGGTGAACATCACGTTCACCCGGTACCGCTCCACCGCCTGCCAGAAGGCCCCGGGGTCGGGGTAGTCGGGGGCGCCTTCCCTGAGGAGGCTGGTCACCCCTTCCAGGAGGGGGGCGTAGACGATGTAGGAGTGGCCCACGATCCAGCCGATGTCGCTCGTGGCCCAGAAGACGTCCTCGTCCTTGACGTCAAAGAAGGCGCGGAGGTGGTAGGTGGTGCCCACCATGTACCCCCCGTGGACGTGGACCACCCCCTTGGGCTTCCCCGTGGAGCCCGAGGTGTAGAGGATGAAGAGGGGGTGCTCGGCCTCCACCATCTCCGCCCGGGCCTCGGGGGGGCTATCCCAAAGGAGCTCCTCAAAGTCGTGGTGGCCCGGGGGAAGCTCCGCCTTGTACGCCCGCTGGAACCAGACCACCTGGAGGGGGAGGTCCCGGATGGCCTCCTCGGCGATGCTCCGGAGGTCCACCCCCTTGCCCCGGCGGAAGCCCACGTCCCCGGCGATGAGGAGTTTGGCCCCGGCGTCCAGGATGCGCTCCCGGAGCCGAAACCCCGAGCCCGGCGTAGACCACGCTGTGGATGGCCCCCAGGTAGGCCGTGGCCAGCATGGCCAGGACCCCTTCCAGGGTGAGGGGCATGTAGATGACCACCCGGTCCCCCTTGCCCACCCCAAGCCGCTTAAGCCCCGTGGCCAGGCGGCGCACCCGGTCCAGAAGCTCCCCGTAGGTGAGCTTCCGCTCGCCGCCGTCCTCGGCGAGGTAGAGGAGGGCCACCTTGTTCCTCAGGCCCCTTTCCACGTTGCGCTCCAGGGCGTTGTAGACGGCGTTGGTGGTGCCACCCAGGAACCAGCGGTGCTCAGGGGGGTTCCACTCCAGGACCTTCTCAAAGGGCCTTTCCCAGTAAAAGCGCCTCGCCCACGCTCCCCAGAAGCCCTCGGGGTCCTCGAGGCTTCGCCGGTACTCCGCCCAGAAGTCCTCGAGGTTGGCCCCTTGCCGCAGGGCCTCGGGGGCCCAAAGCCGTTCCTCGCCCTTAAGGAGCTTTTCCACCGCCATATCCTTCCTCCAGTCCCGAGGTGTCCCCCGTCCATGCCCAAAAGCTCGGCCTTCAGAAGCCGCCTGAGGATCTTGCCGCTCCGGGTGCGGGGGAGGCTTTCGGTGAAGAAGACCCTGGGGGGTGGCAAGTCCCAGGTGGCGGAGGAGGTGGGCCTTGAGCTTTTCCGCCAGGAGGGGCTTGAGCTCCTCGGGCACCTCTTTCCTCGGCACCACGAAGACGGCGATCTCCTCCCCCTCCTCCCCCGGCACCCCCACGGCCGCCGCCTCCGCCACATGGAGGTGGG
>BBBL01000096.1 GCA_001311545.1 Thermus kawarayensis JCM 12314
GGGGAAGGAAACCTTTGAGGGAAGCCTCGAGCTCTCCGCCCCCGGGGGATGCTGGTCCTCTTCGGCCAGTCCTCGGGGCCGGTGCCGCCCACGGACCCCCAGGTCCTGAACCGCAAGGGAAGTCTCTTCCTCACCCGCCCCACCCTCCACCACTACACGGCAAGCCGCAAGGAGCTCCTTTGGCGGGCCGGGGAGGTCTTTCAGGCGGTGCGGGAGGGGTGGCTTAAGGTGCGCATCGGGGCCGAGTACCCCTTGGAGAGGGCCCGGGAGGCCCACGAGGCCTTGGAAGGCAGGAGGACCACGGGCAAGGTCCTCCTAATCCCTTAGGAAGCGCTCCTTCCAGGCCCTAAGCCCTTCCTCGGGAAGCCCCGCCCCCCGCACGGTGCAGGCCAGGGCGGAAAGGGCCACGGCCCCCTTCAGGACCTCCTCCAGGTCTTCCCGGGAAAGGCCCCCAGGTTCCCCTTGCCGTAACCCTTTCTGCCGAGGAGGGCGAGGAAGGCCGCGGCGAAGGTATCCCCCGCCCCCACGGTGTCCACCACCGCCACCTTCTCCCAGGCGCCCGCACCTCCCCCTCCCCCAGGAAGGCCACCGCCCCCTCGGGGCCCAGGGTGAGGACCTTTAAGGGGAGGGGAAGGCGCCTCACCCTTCCACGGGGCCTTCGGGAAAGAGGAGGCGGGCGTCCTCCAGGGAGAGCTTCAGGAGGTCCGCGCGGGCGAGGTAATCCGCCACGAGGTCCCTTTCCGCCGCCTTCGGGGGGTGGCGCAGGTTGGGGTCAAAGGAGACCAGGGCTCCCTCCTTCCGGGCCTCCTCCAGAAGGGCCGCCAGGCCCTCTTGGGCGCGGGCCTCGAGGGCCAAGAGGGAGCCGAAGTGGAAGGCCTTGGCCCCCTTCAGGGCCCCGGGCCCGGGGCGGAAGGGCCCTTGGAAGGGACGGTGGAAGCTATAGCGGGCGTTTCCCTCCCGGTCCAGGCGCACCAGGGCCAGGGGCATGGGGCCTTCGTGGCGCTGAAGCCGGGCCTCTATACCCCGCCTGGCCATCTCCTCCTCGCTCCAGGCGGAGAGCCAGTCCGTCCCCACCTCCGAGAGGAAGCGCACGGGAAGCCCAAGCCGCGCCAGAACGCTCGCCGTGTTGAGGAGGGAACCCCCCAAGCCCCGGTGAAGCGCAAAGAGCCCTCCCCCTCCAGCACCAGGTCCACCAAGGTTTCCCCAGCCAGGGCCAGCATGATGCCCCACTTTACATTCCCCCCGGGGCCCGGTGGTATAATCTTCCGGAACCTAAGCGAAGTCCTTGTTCCGTCGTGCGGCGCGGTTTATCTAAGGAGGTGGAGGATGCTCGGTGGATATGCCCACAGGATCGCCCGTATTGACCTGAGCGCGGGGAAGGTGGAGTACTTCGCCCCCGACCCCAAGGACCTGGAGATGTACGTGGGGGGAAGGGGCCTTGGGGTGAAGTACGTCTTTGAGAACGGCCCCCAGGTGGACCCCCTGGGCCCGGAGAACCTCCTCTGCATCATGAACGGCCCCCTCTCCGGCACCCGGGCCAAGATGTCGGGGAGGCTGGCGGTGGTCACCAAAAGCCCCCTCACGGGCACCGTAACCGACAGCCACATGGGGGGCTGGACCGCCGCCAAGCTCAAGTGGGCGGGGTTTGACGGCCTCCTCATCAAGGGGGCTTCGGAAAAGCCCGTCTACCTCCTGGTGAAGGACGGGGAGGTTTCCATCCACGAGGCCACGGACCTCTGGGGCAAGACCACCCACGAGGTCCACCGCATCCTCCGGGAACGGCACGGGGAGGAAGCGGACGTGATGGCCATCGGCCCGCTGGGGAGAACCTGGTGCGCTTCGCCAACTGGATCAACAACGACGAGCGGGCGGCGGGCCG
Source organism: Thermus kawarayensis JCM 12314 (assembly GCA_001311545.1). The sequence continues at coordinate 1,880 of BBBL01000096.1, forward strand.
TGGCGGCACCGGGGCGGTGGCGGGGAGCAAGAAGCTCAAGGCCATCGTGGTGGTGGGCAGGCAGGAAAAGATGCCCCAGCCCAAGGACCCGAGCTCTGGCGGGAGGCGGACCGGCTGGCCTCGGCCACCATCAACGACCCCAAGAACGTCACCGCCCCCAAGAAGGGCGGCCTCTCCCTCTATGGCACCAACGTCCTCATGAACATCACCAACGTCATGGGGGCCCTGCCCACCTTCAACGCCCAGCACACCTGCATTGAGGGGGTGGAGAAGATCTCCGGGGAGTACATCCGCGAGCACCGCCTCATCAAGGACAACACCTGCCACGCCTGCCCCGTGGCCTGCAAGAAGATGGTGGAGGTCCACATCAACGGCAAGACCATCCGTTTTGAGTCCTACGAGTACGAGTCCGCCTGGGCCCTAGGGGCCCACTCGGGCCACACGGACACCGACTGGACGGGATACGCCATCTACCTCTGCAACGCCTACGGCATGGACACCATTGAGGCGGGGAACGCCATCGCCGTCCTCATGGAGGCCACGGAGAAGGGCTACTACCGGGGCGAGGACGGGGTCCGCTTCGGGGACAAGGAGGGGGAGGTGCGGGTCCTCGAGGCCATCGCCTACCGCCGGGGCGTGGGGGACATGCTGGCGGAGGGCCCCGCCCGCTTCGCCAAGACCATCGGCCACCCGGAGATCTCCTTGGAGGTCAAAGGGCAGTCCATCCCCGCCTACGACCCCAGGGGGCTCAAGGGGATGGGCATCGCCTACGCCACCTCCAACCGGGGGGCCTGCCACCTTAGGGCCTACACCCCGGCCTCGGAGATCCTTGGGGTTCCCTACAAGACCGACCCCCTGGCCTGGGAGGGGAAGGGCAAGCTCACCAAGCTTTTCCAGGACCTCTCCGCCTTCACCGACTCCCTGGACCTCTGCAAGTTCAGCCAGTTCGCCGAGGGCCCGGAGGAGTACGCCAAGCAGCTTTCCGCCTACTGGGGCCGCCCGGTGAGCCCGGAGGAAATCCTCAGGATCGGCGAGCGCATCTACAACCTGGAGCGCTACTACAACAACCTGGCGGGCTGGGCCGAGGGCTCGGACTACCTGCCCGAGCGCTTCCTCAAGGAGCCCTCCGACTGCGCGGGCTCCAAGGGCCAACTCACCGAGCTAGAGCTCATGCTCCAGGAGTACTACCAGGAGCGGGGCTGGGAAAAGGGCGTGGTGCCCCCCGCCAAGCTCCAAGAGCTGGGCATCCTCTCCCAGGCCGCCGACTAAAGGCCAGCGCCTTGGTTCTGCGACACGAAGGCCCTTCTGGGGCCCCCGCTCTGGCGCAAGCCAGAGCGGGGTACTTGGCCTCCCTCCCGGGGGAACCCTGGCCTTCCTTTAGACTCGGGGTATGCCCAAGGTAAACCTCTACGCCACGTTCCGGGACCTGGTGGGGAAAAGCCAGCTTGTGGTTCCAGGGAGCACCGTGGGGGAGGTGCTCTCCCACCTGGTGGGGGCCTATCCCGCCCTAAAGGGGGAACTCTTTGCGGGGGAAGACCTGGCGGAGCGGGTCTCGGTTTTTCTGGAGGGCCGGGACGTGCGCTACCTCCAGGGCCTCTCCACCCCCCTCTCCCCCGAGGCCACCCTGGACCTCTTCCCCCCGGTGGCGGGGGGCGGGTTTGAACGGACCTTCGGGGCCTTTCCCCCTTGGCTCCTTGAGCGCTACCTGGAGGAGTGGGGCGGGACGAGGGAAGGGGAAGGGGTCTACCGCCTCCCCGGGGCCCGGGTGCGCTTCCGGGAGGTGGAGCCCTTAAGGGTGGGAAGCCTCGCCATCCCCCAGCTTCGGGTGGAGGTGGAGGGCGAGGAGGCGGAAGCCTGGTTTAACCGCATCGCCTTCGCCGCCAGCCGGGGCGGGGGCTAAGCAGCGGGGGCCCCCAAGGGGCCTTCATGCCGCAGAACCAAGGCGCGGGCGCTTACCCTGCTTCCGGTTTCCTTCGCCCTGCCGCCCCGGGGAAAGGGCGTTACCGGGGCGGCACCCAGGGCTCCCCGCGGAAGAAGCCGTAGACCAGGCGGCCCACCACGCCCCCCAGGAGCACGAGGCCCAGGAGGTTGGGGAGGGCCATGAGGCCGTTTAGGGTGTCGGAAATGGCCAGGAAGGCCTCGAGGCCCCCCAAAGGCCCCACGAAGGCCAAGGTGGCGAAGGTGAGGCGGTAGGGCCAGCGAATCCCCTCCCCGAAGAGGAAGGCCGCCGCCTCCTCCCCGTAAAACCCCCAGGAGACCATGGTCCCCAGGGCGAAGACGGCCACGGTGAGGGCCAGGATGGCCCCGCCCAAAGGGTGGGCCTGGAAGAGGGCCTGGGCGGCCTCGGCGGCGCTTCCCCCTTTCTGCCAGAGGCCCGAGGCCAGGAAGGCGAGGGCGGTGAGGCTGGTGACCAGGAAGCTCACGAACATCTCCGTCACCCCCCAGAAGCCCTGCCGCACCGGGTGGTCCACCTGGGCCTGGGCGTGGGCGATGGGGGCCGAGCCCAGCCCCGCCTCGTTGGCGAAGATGCCCCGGCCAAGCCCGGCGTTGAGGGCGGCGAAGAGGCTATAGCCCGCAGCGCCCCCCAAAGCCGCCTCCGGGGTGAAGGCGGCTCGGAAGACCAGGGCCAAGGCCTCGGGATATGGGCCCCGTAGAGGACCAGGAGGGGTCCCACCGCCCCCAGGAAGAGGAGAAGCTTCAGGGGCACCACCACCTGGGCGAACCGGGCCACCCACACGATCCCCCCGCCCAGGACCACCCCCACCAGGAGGGCCAGGAAAAGGCCCACCAGGGCCGGGGGGACCCCCAAGGGGACCAAGGCCCCGCTCACCGCCCCCGCCTGGGAGAGGTTGCCGATGCCGAAGGCGGCCACCGCCGCAAAGAAGGCGAAGAGGTGGCCCAAGAAGCGCAGCCTGGGGAGCCCCCGGGAGAGGTAGTACATGGGCCCGCCGGACACCGAGCCGTCGGCGAAGCGCCGGCGGAAGTGGACGGCCAGGGTGGCCTCGGCGAACTTGGTGCCCGTGCCGAAGAAGTAGCCCACCCACATCCAGAACACGGCCCCTGGCCCCCCAAGGAGAACCGCCGCCAGCATGCCTAGGAGGTGGCCGGTGCCGATGGTGGCGGAAAGGGCCACCATGGTGGCCTGGAAGGGGGTGATCTGGCCGCCGAAGCCATAGGCCCGCTCGCGGATGGCCCCAAAGGTCTCGGCGAAGGAGACCCGGAGCATCCGGAGAGGGGCTTGGAACCAACGTATCTGGAATATAACCAAATAAGCCCCCACCAGGAGGAAGACCAGCTTCATGGGGAAGCCGTAAACGATCCGGTTCAGATACTCGTTCAGAGCCAGGATATCCATACCTACACCTCCGGCACCGCCTCCACCTTATCCCCCCGGCGGAGGCGGAGGCGCCTCAGGTCCTCCTCCAGAAGGCCGAGCCGCCCGGGGATGTTGGGCCTAGGGCGGACCTCCATCGCCGCCTCCCGCCCCAAGAGGCGCAGGCGAAAGCCATGGCGGATGCCCGGGCCCACTCGGCGTACAGGGCCTCGTCCACGTAGGCCACCCCGGAGCCCGGGCCGTAGATGGGAAGGACCAGGAGGGAGACCGGGGACACCTCCACCCGGGGGACGGCCTCGAGGACCCTCACCTGCAAAAGGGTGTGCAGGACCGGGCCAGGCGCAAGACCCCGGGGGCCATGAGGACTTGGGCGATGGGCTTCCCCTCCACCTGGGCCAGCACCTGGAGGGTTTCTGGGGAAAGCTCCACCTCCCCGCCCCTGGGGTTTAGGCGGAGGACGTAGCTCCAGTCGCTGGGAAGGCTGAGCCCCTGCCATACCTCCTGGGCCTCGGCCAGGCGGGCGGGGACGGCGAGCCCCCCCAGGAGGGTGGTGTGGGGCGGAAGGGCCTCGGGCTCGAAGGTGAAGGGGGCCCGCCTAAGACCCGCCAAGAGGTCCAGGGCCTCCTCCCCCTCCAAGGAACGCTCCCCCGCCTGGGCTTTGGCGTGGACCACCTGGCCTCCCCGGAGGTAGACCTCCGCCTCCAGGAAAGGGGGCTTGAGGACGAGCCGCCCGGTGCGCCCGGCGCTCATGAGGGCGCCCACCAGGGCGGGAAAGGGAAACTCGGCGAGGTTGCCCGCAAGCATTCCCCCCCGTTTTACCACGCTCCTTCGCCGACGTCCAGGCGGGGTATGCTGGGGCATGCACCTCTTGCTCCTCCACGGGTTCACCTCCCACCCCGTCCTCACCCTGGGCCCTCTGCCGGAACGGCTGAAGGAAGCGGGGTTCGCCGTGAGCCAACCCGCCCTTCCCGGCCACGGTACGAGGCCCGAGGACCTCCTGAAGGTGGGCTTTCAGGACTGGCTCATGGCGGCGGAAGGGGCCTACCTGGAGCTCCCCG
>BBBL01000097.1 GCA_001311545.1 Thermus kawarayensis JCM 12314
CCCCCCGAGCCGGTGGTGACCCGTGATGCCCCTGCCCCGGGCCCCGGAGGAGCCTAAGCCCCAGGAGGCCTCCGCACCCAAGCTCCAGGAGGCCTCCCCGCCCAGGGAGGAAACCCTCAAAGGCGCCTCTTCCAGGCCCTCGGGCGGGGGCTATCGCGTGGTGGTGGGGGCCTTCGCCAACCCGGAAAACGCCGCCCGGCTGGAGCGGGAACTGGCGCAAAAGGGCTATCCGGCCCGCCTCGAGGCCGGCAGTTCCCTCACCCGGGTGGTGGTGGGCCCCTACGCCAGCGAGGCCGAGGCCAGGCGGGTGGCCCAGGCCCTTTCGGCCTACGGGGCCCAGGTTTACCGGGGCCAGGCCCCGGCCCCCGCTTCCGGGGGGAGCGTGTACCTGCAGGTGGGGGCCTTCCAGAAGGAGGAAAACGCCCTGGCCCTGGCGGGCAGGCTTAAAGAGGCGGGGCTTCCGGTGGTGCTGGTGAAGGACGGGGTCTACAGGGTCCGGGTGGGGCCGGTGGCCCCAGAGGAAAAGGAGGCCCTCAGGGCCCGCGTGGAGGCCCTGGGCCTTCAGGCCTTGGAGGTGCGATGAAGGTTCCTAGCGCCGCCATTAGCCGTCTGGTGACCTACCTCCGCATCCTGGAGGAACTGGAGGCCAAGGGCATCCACCGCACCAGCTCGGAGCAACTGGCGGAGGAGGCCCAGGTGACCGCTTTCCAGGTGCGGAAGGACCTCTCCTACTTCGGCTCCTACGGCACCCGAGGGGTGGGGTACACCGTCCCCGTCCTCAAGCGGGAGCTTCGCCACATCCTGGGCCTAAACCGCAGGTGGGGGCTTTGCATCGTAGGGATGGGCCGTTTGGGAAGCGCCCTCGCCGACTACCCGGGGTTTGGGGAAAGTTTTGAGCTGCGGGGCTTTTTTTGATGCGGACCCCGCCAAGGTGGGCCGGCCCGTGGGCAAAGGGGTGATAGAGCACGTGGACCGCCTTCCCGAGAGGGTCCCGGGCCGTATAGAGATCGCCCTCCTCACCGTACCCCGGGAGGCGGCCCAGGAGGCGGCGGACCGGTTGGTGGCGGCGGGGATTAAGGGGATCCTCAACTTTGCCCCCACGGTCCTGGAGGTGCCCAAGGAGGTGGCGGTGGAAAACGTGGACTTCCTGGCCGGGCTCACGCGGCTATCCTTTGCTATACTGAACCCTAAGTGGAGAGAGGAGATGATGGGGTGATTATGAAAGGTTTTAAGCTCCTCACGGGTTTCTTCTTGGCCCTGGCACTTTTTGCCTGCTCGGATGTGTTTTTCCAGCAACCGTACCGGGTACTTCTGGATCCGCCCCAACTTGGCTACGAAGTGGACGACCAGGGCAAGATCATCGTGGTTGGCAACAACGCCTATGTGCAAGTGGCTCCAGGGGCGCCTGGGGGGTATTTGGAGCGCTACGAGTACGTGGTGGTGGACGACTCCGGGAACGAGATCTTCGCCGGGGCTTCCTTGGGAAGTGGTTTCGTTGCTGTGGAAATCCCCCGGGGCGGGAGGAAGCGGAGGGCCAGGTCCGCTATGTGAGCAAACAGTCCCAGCCTTTCCGCTTTAGTTTGGATGGGCCGTGGCTAGGGAGCATTTGAATCAAGGAGCTCCTCTCAACTGGCGGGCCCGGGTGACATGGTACGCGAAAACTGGGAACGGAAGAGCGGTTTCCTGGGTTCAGGAGTACCAGATAAAGTACCCGCTTAAGTGAAGGAGGGGAAGTATGAGGCCCAAGGTTTTTTTGGCCAGCCTTGCTTTTGACAGGGGGACTTACCCTTCTTTCCGCCTGTACCTGGCAGGGGCAAAGCGCTTCTTCAGAAAGCATCGCCCTTGCCGTGGGCATAGAAAGCCCAACCAGCAGTTCGGTGACCAAGGATCGGCGCGTCCAGGTGAGGGCGTCTGCTTCTGGGGCTACTGTATCCCAGGTCACCGTTAGTTACTCCGGGCCTCAAAGTGGCTCAATAACCCTGGTTTCCTCGGGCGGGCGCTGGGTAGGGCAGTTGCCCGATACCCTTCCTTCAGGAACCTACACCTTGAGGGCCAAGGCCAGGGCTGGTTCTAAGGAAGAAGAATCGTCTTCTGTAACCTTCCTCCTGGACCTGATCGCTCCCGAGTTGGAGCTTCTAGAGCCCACCGGACCCGTGACCCTGGGGGCGGGTTCCCTGACTCTAAGGGTCAGGCCCGGGACAACGTGGGAATGAGGGAAGTACGGCTTTATGCTGGAACACAGCTCCTGAGTTCCCAGCAGGCTGGAGCAGGGGATGTGTACACTTTTACGGTGGACCCGGCTTCCCTACCCTCCGGTTCCTTGGACCTCAGGGTCCAGGCTGAGGATAAGGCGGGAAACACGGGGGAAGTGGCTCTTCGGGCCAATGTGGACCGGACGCCGCCTGCGGTGGTGTGGCGGCGGCCGGCGGACGGGGCGGAGGTTTCTGGGACGGTGCCCCTGGAGGTGGAGGCCACGGACAACGTGGGCGTGGCCAAGGTGGAGTTCTTGGCCGGGTCCACGAAGCTTGGGGGGGCCACTTCTGCGCCCTTCACCTTTAGCTGGAACACTCTGAGCTACCCGGATGGTCCGGTGACGCTGAAGGCGCGGGCGGTGGACGCTGCGGGGAACGCCGCGGAGGCCACCCTCACGGTGACGGTGGCGAACCAGCCTGGTGTCTTCTGGATCAATCCCGTTCCCAACCAGGAGGTGGCTGGACTGGTTACCCTTCGAGTGGAAGTGCGCGCCAATCGCCCGGTGGACAGGGTGGAGTTTTACTTCGGTGCCGATGAAAACTCCATGGCCAAGATCGCTGGCGCGCTTCGCAGTCTGGCAACGTATACTCTCTGGATTGGGATGTGCTTCGGGTCACCCCTGGAGACTATCTCTTGAAGGTTGTCGTGGTAGATGGCATGGGATCCCGTGCGGAAGCTTCAATCCCCGTGAGGGTGGGTTCGGCTTTTGTCATCACTACTCCCAAGGATGGAGACCAGGTGGGGCCCGGTACCCAGAGGGCCATCGTAACCGTAACCGTTGGCATTAACGGTACCCTTCCCCCTGGAGTGAACGTGAGTAGGGTGGTGATCTACATCAATGGCCAACCGTGGGGGATGCCTCGAGTAGCACGGCTGGCGATGGTTCCCAGATTTACATCTATACCTGGGATACCACCCAGTCTGTTCCGGGCCATGACCCTGCTCTTTCCGGAGATCGGGTAATCACCGCTAGGGTTTACTACACGGGAGGCGACACCTGGACGAATGGCGTGAGGGTCCGGTTCCTGCCTTAGGCGGTTTCCCGTGCCAGGGCCTCGGCTTGGCCGGGGCCCTGGTGTTTATACTGGAGGACGTGACGGTTCTGGGTCCCCTCGAGGCCTCCCTCCGCCAGTTTGAGGAGGCCCTTTCCCAGCTGGTCCAGTCCGACGTGCTCTTCGTCCGCCTTATCCACCAGGACCTGGTGACAGCGGGAGGGAAGCGGATCCGGCCGAGGCTGGTGTTTCTGGCCTCGAGGGCTTTGGGAGGGGCGCCCTTTGAGATGGAGCTCGCCCTGGCGGTGGAGCTCCTCCACTCCGCCACCCTCCTCCACGACGACCTCATAGACGACGCCGAGACCAGGCGGGGCAAGGAGGCGGCCTTCCGTAAGTACGGGAACGCCGTTTCCGTCCTTTCCGGAGACTTTCTCCTTTCCAGGCTCCTGCACGTCATCGCCAAGACGGGCCGGATGGAGCTGGTGGAGCGCTTCGCCGAGGTGGCCAAGACCCTCTCCGAGGGGGAGGTGCTCCAGTTCCAGGTGGCCGCTTTGGAGGACTACTCCCTGGAGAACTACGAGAGGATCATCACCGCCAAGACCGCCGCCTTGATGGCCCTCTGCACCGAAGGCCCGGCGCTTCTCCGGGGAGATCCCCCAGGGGTTCGGGAGGCCCTGCACCGCTTCGGCCTCCTTTACGGCCAGGCCTTCCAGATGCGGGACGACTACCTGGACCTGATGGGCACCCCGGAGGCCCTGGGGAAGCCCGTGGGGGGGGACGTGAGGGAGGGCAAGGCCACCCTCATCCCCCTCCTCCTCATGGAACGCTTCCCCGAGGTGCGGGCGATCCTGAGGCGGAGGGGCCGGGAGCCTGGGGACCTGGAGCGCCTGAGGGCCTTGGCCCGGGAAGGCGGGGTGGTGGAGGAGGTGGAGGCCCGCATCCGGCAGAGGGCCCAAGAGGCGGTGGCGGCCTTAAAGCCCCTTCCTCCCTCGCCCTTTAAGGCGGCTTTGGAAGAACTGGCCTTGCGCGAGGCGGAAAGGCTCTCTTAGGTACCCCAAAAGGGCCTTCCTGGCCTTCAGGTAGAGGCCTTCGGGTCGCAGAACCAAGGCGCGGGTATAATCCCCTTCGGTGATGCTATGAGCCTGCCCGCCTACCGACCTCCCGAGGACCCGGGCCTCTGGGAGGCTTTTTTTGGAGCGGCTGGAGCGGACCTTGAGGGTGGCCCCCCTCCACCCCACCACGGTGGAGTACCTGACCCATCCCAAGCGGTTGGTCACGGTCTCCCTTCCCGTGGTCATGGACGACGGCAAGGTACGGGTCTTCCAGGCTTCCGGGTGGTGCACGACATCGCCCGGGGGCCCGCCAAGGGTGGGGTGCGCCTCCACCCCTCCGTCACCCTGGGGCAGACGGCGGGCCTGGCCGCCTGGATGACCCTCAAGGCGGCGGTCTACGACCTGCCTTCGGCGGGGCGGCCGGGGGGGTGGCCGTGGACCCCAGGCTCCTTTCCTCTAGAGAGCTGGAGCGCCTGGTGCGCCGTTACACCGCAGAGCTGGTCAACCTCATCGGCCCCGATACGGACATCCTGGGCCCGGACGTGGGGACCGACGAACGGGTCATGGCCTGGATCATGGATACCTACTCCATGACCCTGGGGGCCACGGTGCCCGGCGTGGTGACGGGTAAGCCCCACGCCCTGGGGGGCACCGAGGGCCGGGACGACGCCGCGGGGTTAGGGGTGGCCCTGGTCCTGGGGGAGCTCGCCCGGAGGTGGGGGTTTCCCCTGGGGGGCGCTAGGGTGGCCGTCCAGGCTTCGGCCAGGTGGGCGGCGCCTTCGCCCTCCACGCCCGGAGGATGGGCCTGAAGGTGGTGGCGGTTTCCACCTCCCGGGGGGCGATGTACCAGGAGGAGGGGCTCCCCGTGGAGGAGGTGCTGGCCCACTACGAGGCCACGGGGGTCCTTCCCCGCCATGACCTGGACCCGGAGGAGCTTCTGGCCCTGCCCGTGGACTACCTGGTGTTGGCGGCCTGGAGGGGGCTTTGGACGGGGAAAGGGCCAGGCGGGTCCGGGCCAGGGTGGTGCTGGAGGCGGCCAACTTCGGCCTCACCCCGGAGGGGGAGGCCTACCTCCTGGGCAAGGGGGTCCGGGTGGTCCCCGACCTCCTCACCGGGGGCGGAGGGCTTCTGGCGAGCTACCTGGAGTGGGTGCAGGACCTCAACATGTTCTTCTGGAGCGAGGAGGAGGTGCGCCAGAGCTTCACCAAGAGCGTGGCCAAAGCGGTGGCCGAGGTGTGCCAAAGGGCCGAGGCCCTTTCCGCAGACCTCCGTACCGGGGCCATGGCCCTGGCCTTGGAGCGGGTGAACGAGGCCACCCGGCTTAGGGGCGTCTATCCGTGAAGGAGCGCGTATGAGAAGCGAACCTCTTTCCTACCTGGGCAGAGACGGCGGCCCTTGGGAGATCTTCGTGGAGCAGGTGGACCGGGTGGTGCCCTATCTGGGGCGGCTTGCTCCCCTGGCGGAAAGCCTCAAGCGGCCCAAGCGCATCCTCATCGTGGACGTGCCCATTCACCTGGACGACGGCACCGTGGCCCACTTTGAGGCTACCGGGTCCACCACAACACCGCCCGCGGGCCCGCCAAGGGTGGGGTGCGCTTCCACCCCGAGGTGACCCTTTCCGAGGTCATGGCCCTGGCCGCCTGGATGACCATCAAGAACGCCGCCGTGGGCCTGCCCTACGGGGGCGGGAAGGGAGGGGTGCGGGTGGACCCGAGGAAGCTCTCCGTGAGGGAGCTTGAGCGCCTCACCCGCCGCTACACCTCGGAGATCGGCATCCTCTTGGGCCCGGACCGGGACATCCCTGCCCCCGACGTGAACACCGGGGAGCGGGAGATGGCCTGGATGATGGACACCTTCTCCATGAACGTGGGCCGCACCGTGCCCGGGGTGGTCACGGGGAAGCCCATCGCCCTGGGGGGGTCCCTGGGCCGGCGGGACGCCACGGGGCGGGG